>JBCCAA010000135.1:0-3631 GCA_039815055.1 Pseudomonadota bacterium
CGGGCTAAGCCGTGGCTTCTGGAACTCAGTCCAGATCCTGATCCCATCCGTGTTCCTGTCGATCATCATCGCCTCGATCAACGGCTACGCGCTCGCCAACTGGCGGTTCAAGGGGGCGGATGTGTTCTTTACCATCCTGATTCTGGGCGCGTTCATCCCATATCAAGTCATGCTCTACCCCATCGTGATCATCCTGCGGGAAATGGGGCTTTACGGATCGCTCTGGGGCCTCGTGCTGGTGCATACTGTTTTCGGCATGCCGATCCTGACGCTGCTCTTTCGCAACTACTTTACGGCCATCCCAGAGGAGCTGTTCAAAGCGGCCCGTGTCGATGGGGCCGGGTTCTGGGGCATCTATTTCCGCATCATGCTGCCGATGTCGCTGCCGATCTTTGTGGTCGCAATGATCCTGCAAGTCACCGGGATCTGGAACGATTTCCTGTTCGGCGTGATCTACACCCGGCCCGAAATCTACCCGATGACGGTGCAGCTCAACAACATCGTCAACTCGGTGCAGGGGGTCAAGGAGTACAACGTCAACATGGCGGCCACACTGCTCACGGGCCTCGTCCCCCTCACCATCTATTTCGTTTCCGGCAAGCTCTTTGTCCGCGGTATCGCGGCGGGCGCAGTAAAGGGCTGATTACATGACTTCCGTTCTGGTCAAAGACCTCACTCTCAAATTCGGGGCCGTCACGGTGCTCGACAATCTCAACATCGACATCTCCGAAGGCGAGTTCCTCGTGCTGCTTGGTGCGTCTGGCTGCGGGAAGTCCACGCTACTGAACTGCATTGCCGGACTGCTCGACGTGTCGGACGGCGAAATCCACATCAACGACCAGAATGTGACCTGGGCAGAGCCGTCGGATCGCGGGATCGGCATGGTATTCCAATCCTACGCGCTCTACCCGCAGATGACGGTCGAGGGGAACCTGTCCTTTGGCCTCAAAAACGCGCGGATGCCCAAGGACGAGATCGCCAAACGGGTTGCCCGTGCTGCCGAAGTCCTGCAGATCGAACCGCTCTTGCACCGCAAACCCGCCGCCCTCTCCGGTGGGCAGCGCCAGCGTGTCGCCATCGGGCGCGCGCTGGTGCGCGATGTGGATGTGTTCCTGTTTGACGAACCGCTGTCCAATCTGGACGCAAAGCTGCGCGCCGACCTGCGTGTCGAAATCAAACGGCTGCATCACAACCTGAAAAACACCATGATCTACGTCACCCATGACCAGATCGAGGCCATGACGCTCGCCGACCGCATCGCCATCATGAAAGGCGGCGTGATTCAGCAACTGGACACTCCGACCGAAATCTATAACCGACCCACCAATAAATACGTCGCCGGATTCATCGGCAGTCCCGAGATTAACTTTTTCCAAGGCGATATCGACGGCCAGACGTTTTGCACCGATCACACAGAACTGCCACTGGCCGGTTACGATTTCAAAAAACCCACGACCAGCGGTGCCGCATGGCTTGGCATCCGCCCCGAACACATCCTGTCAGGCGAAGCCGCAGCAAACCTGCCCTTTTCCCAAGAGGTGACAATCGAGATTGTCGAACCCATGGGGTCGGACACGCTGGCCTGGACGACCCTTGCAGGTCAACCTGTGCGCATCCGTATGGATGGGCAGGCGGCAGTGACGTCTGGCGATACGATCCTCGTCGGCTTTGACCCGGCGCGTGCCTCGCTCTTTGACGATGCAACCGAACTGAGGCTCTGAGCGGACATGCACGACCTCGCTGGCCTTTGGCACCTGTCTGACGAGACCGGACAGTTTTCTGCCCCCATCGCCCTGCCCGGTGACGGGATCAGCGCTCTAAATGCCGCAGACCTCATTCCAGACCCCTATTTCGGGCGCAACGAATACGATCTGCGCTGGATCAGCGACCGGGACTGGCTGGTGTCGCGAACGTTCGAGGCAACAGACACCAACCAAACGCTGGTCTTGTCGATGCTCGACACCGTGGCGGATGTGTCGATCAACGGTCAGTCCGTGCTGCACGCCGACAGCATGTTTCGCACATTCCGCGCGGACGTCTCTGCCGCGCTGAAGGTGGGCGAAAATGTCATCGCCCTGCATTTCCGCTCCGCCCCCCGAGAGGCGGCAGCGCGCGCCGCACGACAACCTTTTCCAGTGCCCTATCAGGCTGACAACTGCCCAATTCCCCACGGCAACATGCTGCGCAAACCCGAATGCGATTTCGGTTGGGACTGGAACATAGCGCTGGCCCCCTTTGGGCTCTATGGCGATATCTATCTGGAACCAACCCAAGGGCGGATCGCTGATCTGATCATCGACCAGGATCACAGCGGTTCAGGAGTCACACTGCGTATCACAGCCCATACCGACACGATGGCAGACGGCACGCCACTCACGCTCAGCATCGGTGACACCCAGAGCAGCGTCCAAATCTACAACAACTGCGCCACCGCCACCTTGCACATCGCCGATCCCGATCTGTGGTGGCCGTCTGGGCAAGGTGACCAACCGCTCTACACCCTGACTGCCACGGCGGGCGATCATGAAACGCAGCGCCAGATTGGTTTGCGCGATGTCACCCTGGTCACAGCACCAGATGCAGACGGCACCCGCTTTTCGCTGCACATCAACGGCCGGGCGACGTTCATGAAAGGGGCCAACTGGATTCCGGCCGACGCCCTGCCCTCCAACATCACGCAAGACGCGACCCGCGACCTGCTGCAATCGGCAATCGATGCCAACATGAACATGATACGGGTCTGGGGCGGCGGGCGGTATGAACCGGACTGGTTCTATGAGATCTGCGACGAGCTGGGCCTGCTGGTCTGGCAGGATTTCATGTTTGCCTGCCACCTCTACCCCGCCACAGACGACTTTCTGGCCGCGGTCGACGCGGAGGTCCGCGAACAGGTTGCCCGCCTAAACCACCATGCCTGTATCGCGCTGTGGTGTGGCGACAACGAACTGCTGGGCGCGCTCACCTGGTACGACGAAAGCCGCGCTAACCGCGACCGCTACCTTGTGGCCTATGATCGGCTGAACCGCACGATCGAAACCGCCCAGATCGGAACATCGGATTGGATGGCATGTCAGTTGCGGCAGACTTGGCCCCATACACGCGGATGGACAACAAACATTCCGATCCGCGGTTTCGGCCCAGCCAGACCCAATATGACAAATACCTGACTATCGTTCAGTTTGGCGCAAGCATTGGTTGGGACCAGCGGCGTTTGACAGACGAAGGGCCGTTTTTGATGGCCGATCCAAACATCCACTTCGTACTTTTGCGCGCTGACAAAGATCTGTTGTCTGTGGCGCAGTCCCTTGGCAAATCGCAAGACACCCTTGATCAAATCAAGGTGTGGATCGCCAAAGGCGAAGCGGCCACAGACATAATTTGGAACGCGGATCTTGGCGCCTTTACCGCGCGTGATCTGCATTCTGGTCGGTTTTCTGCTGGGTTCAGTAACTGTAGTGCACTGTGTTTTTACGCCGATACTGGGACCAAAGAACAACGCGCCAAGACCTTGCAAAACATGACCCGCATTGCGGGGCAGGTCGATCACATGCTGCCCAGTTGGGATCCAGAAGCGCCAGAATTCGAAGCGCAGCGGTATTGGTGCGGACCTTTGTGGCCACAGATGAATTAC
>JBCCAA010000063.1:0-15941 GCA_039815055.1 Pseudomonadota bacterium
ATTATAAGTTAATAGACGTAGATAATCAGCTTGGTATGGACTTCTCAGATAAATCCTCATTTGACGATTTTCTTCCGAGAGAAATACACATCCCTAAGGGACAGCCCGTACGCCTCTCCTCCCCCGCTTGCGGGGGAGGTGCCCGAAGGGCGGAGGGGGGACGTGTCAGCTTGAGTGGAGGCGATATCTGCCCCCTCCGACCCGCTTTCGCGGGCCACCTCCCTCGCAAGCGGGGGAGGGTTTTCCTGCTCCAGCTCCGGCGTTACCTGCGCCGCTTCGATGGCTTTGCCGGCCTCTTCCAGTTCCTGCTTTTTTTTCTTTTTTCCGAACCAGAGGATCATGCGGGCGTTCCGATCAGTTTCTCATCATTGTGACCGGTTATGTGCAGGCGTACGGGCCGACCTGCAACCAGCGCTTCGGTGTTAACGATGTGAACCGGTGTAAAGTCGGGCAAACGCGCCGCCTCGCCCCGCTCGACCAGCGCATCAATGGTTAGCCCAATTTTAGTATCAAGATGGCGGGCCAGTGCCCCGTTAGCAGCGTCGCGCAGGCGCGAGGCCCGTTCTTTGATCACGGCCTTGTTCAGCTGCGGCATGCGGGCCGCCGGTGTGCCGGGGCGCGGGCTGTAGGGGAAAACGTGGACGAAGCTGAGGCCGCAATCGGTGATCAGGTCAACACTGTTCTGGAACGCGGTTTCATCTTCGGTGGGAAAGCCAGCGATGAGGTCGGCGCCCAGTGCCAGGTCTGGCCGGGCCTCACGCAATTTCGCGGCGAGTTCGATCGCCTCTTCGCGCGAATGGCGGCGCTTCATCCGTTTCAGGATCAGTGTGTCGCCGTGCTGCAAGCTGAGATGCATAAAGGGCGCCAGGCGCGGCTCCGGCATCGCCTCGAACAGGGCATCATCGATCTCGATGGCATCAATGGAAGAGATGCGCAGCTGCGGCAGCTCTGGCACCAGTTTCAGGATTCGTTGCACCAGATTGCCCAGCTGCGGCGCGCCAGGCAGGTCTGCGCCCCAGCTGGTCAGGTCCACGCCGGTCAGCACCACTTCATGGTGGCCACTTTCCGCCAGCACACGCACCTGCGCCACCACATCGCCTGCCGGGACTGAACGCGAATTTCCCCGGCCATAGGGGATGATGCAGAAGGTGCAGCGATGGTCACACCCCTGCTGAACCTGCACATAGGCCCGCGCCCGGCCCTCCATGCCATCGATCAGATGGACGGCGGTCTCGCGTACGTTCATGATGTCATTGACCTGCACTTTTGGGCGGGACTCATCGAGCAGCACCGCTGGCGTCCAGGTCTCGGCTTTCATCTTGGCGTGATTGTCGATCACGCGGGTGACTTCGGGCATCCGGGCGAAATCATCGGGGTCGATCTGCGCCGCGCAGCCGGTGACGATAACGGGCGCGCCGGGGTGCTCCTTCGCTGCACGCCGGATGGCCTGGCGGGAGCTGCGCACAGCTTCCTGTGTCACCGCGCAGGTGTTCACGATCACTGCTTCGCCCAGACCCGCATCTCCGGCATGGCGACGCATCACCTCGCTCTCATAGGCATTGAGGCGACAGCCGAGGGTGATCAGCTTGGGGGAAGCGGAGTTCGTCATGGGGCCGCGTGTATAGGGCAACTCCCCGAGTTTTGCGATCCTCCCCCGGCTTGCGGGGAAGGTGCCCGAAGGGCGGTGGGGGGATGCGCTGGTTGTTGCAAGGGCCCCCTTCGACCGCTTCGCGGCCACTTTCCACGCAAGCGGGGGAAGAAAAGCACGGCCCCTAAGCGTTGATATGCGCGCGGCCGGCATAATAGCCGCTGGCACCCAGCTCTTCCTCGATGCGGATCAGCTGGTTGTATTTCGCAAGCCGGTCAGAGCGGGCGAGTGATCCGGTTTTGATCTGGCCGCAATTGGTCGCAACGGCGAGGTCTGCGATCGTGGTGTCCTCGGTCTCACCTGAGCGGTGGGACATCACGGCGGTGTAGGCGTGGCGGTGGGCCAGCTCGACCGCTTCCAGCGTTTCCGTCAGCGTGCCGATCTGGTTGACCTTGATCAGGCTGGAGTTGGCCGCGCCTCTGTCCAGGCCCCTGGACAACCGCTCCGGGTTGGTGACGAAGAGGTCATCACCCACCAATTGGCATTTATCGCCGACCATCTCAGTCAGCGCGATCCAGCCGTCCCAGTCATCTTCGGCCATGCCATCTTCAATGGAGATGATCGGATAGCGATCCACAAGGTCGGTGAGATATTTGGCCATCCCCTCGCCGTCGAGCGTCTTGCCCTCGCCCGCCATCACGTATTTGCCGTCCTTGAAGAATTCGGTGGAGGCGGAATCCAGCGCCAGAGCCACATCATCACCCGGCGTGTAACCGGCGGTCTCAATCGCCTTCATGATGAATCCGATGGCCTCATCAGCAGAGCTGAGCCCCGGCGCAAAGCCGCCCTCATCGCCAACATTGGTGTTATGACCCGCATCGCGCAGCTGCTTTTTCAGCGCGTGGAAAATCTCAGACCCGGTCCGCACTGCATCAGCAATGCTCGGCGCCGACACTGGCATAATCATGAATTCCTGAATGTCGATGGGGTTGTCGGCATGCTCACCACCGTTGATGATGTTCATCATCGGGGTCGGCAGGATGCGGGCATTGGCGCCGCCGACATAACGATAAAGCGGCAGGGAGCAGCTCTCAGCCGCCGCCTTGGCCACGGCCAGCGAGACACCCAGCATGGCATTGGCGCCAAGGCGGGACTTATTGTCGGTGCCGTCCACCTCGATCATCAACTCATCGACAAGGCGTTGATCGGTAGCATCCAGCCCCTCAATGGCCTGGAAAATCTCGCCATTCACGGCCTCACAGGCCTTTTCCACGCCCTTACCGCCATAGCGTGCCGGCTCTCCATCTCGCAGCTCGTGCGCCTCATGGACACCTGTAGACGCGCCCGACGGAACGGCCGCGCGGCCAAAGGCACCATCGGCGAGGGTTACGTCCACTTCCACGGTGGGATTGCCCCGACTGTCGAGGATTTCACGGGCATAAATATCAGCGATCTCAGACATGGTTGTCCCCTTCTTGGTCTGCCAGACCTGCCGCTCTCCCTCACGGGCCGCCCCACAGTGTTGCAACCATCGGGGCGGTCCGTGAGGGAGAGCAGGCGGCCTCGGTATAATGTAGCGCCGCCGTACTCCGATTGGACAAAACGGGCAACCTCAGGAAAAGAGCTGCCGTTCACAGCGCCTTGATTTGGGTCTTGTTCATCGGGCGTGGCATACATCGCATCAAACCTGAATGAGGATGTGATGCGCATTTTCCTATTTGCTCTTCTGGCCATGCTGGCCTTGCCCACAGCGCTGGCAGATGAACCAGTTGCCGCTGAGCCCGTGGTGAAGATTATCAACTTCACAGCAGACTGGTGCCCGAACTGTCGCATGGTTGACCCCCGCATCGATGAGGCGCTGGCAAATCTCGACTCAGAGGAATTCCAACTGGTCGAAGTGGACATGACCGCCACCAAGCGCACGACGATGGACGTGCGAAATGCGGCCATTGTGGACGCCATCCGGCTCGTGGACAGCCACCAGGCAGGATATGTCTGGGACTGGTATGGTGGCCTGACCGGGCTTTCTACCATCATCGCGGCCGACAATGGCGAGCCGATCTCGTGCATCGCAGCGATGCTAAGCGTTGAAGACATTGAGTTTCGCCTGAAAGAAGCGCGGATTCTTGCCCTGCGCGCGCCAGCGGGCCTGCGCAAGCCGCAGGGGCCGGACTGTCCGCACCCTGACGACGTCTAAAGCCTTACCGCGCCTTCATTTTCCAAGCACTTTGCCAATTGCGCCAAACCCGCTAGGGTCCGACTCGCGGCGGGGGAGGGCTCGCCGACCATTCATTCCGGGAGGCTAGATATGGTTAGTTTCGGCACAGCGGTGAAGCTGTTCTTCAATCGTTACACTGATTTCCAGGGACGCTCGCAGCGCTCTGAATATTGGTGGGTTCAACTGTTCAACTTGTTTGTCGTCGGCGTCCCGGTGGCATTGGCATTCGCCATTGGCATTGGCAGCAATGGGGAGCCGAACCCGATCGGCATCGGCTTGTTTGGGATTGTGGGCTTGTACGTCCTGGCGATCATCATCCCCAGCATCGCGCTTTTCATTCGCCGCTTGCATGACATCAACCAGACCGGCTGGATTTATCTCGGCCTTCTTGTGGCGGGTTTTATTCCTGTGGTTGGCCTCTTGGCCTCTATCGCCCAGATCGTGATTGCCTGTATTCCAGGCACACAGGGCCCGAACAAATATGGCCCAGACCCGAAGAACCCGGCCGCGGGCGCAGCAGACGTGTTCAGCTAGGGTTTCAGCCCAACTGAGAAACAAGAAACGCCGGTCTCAAGCGAGGCCGGCGTTTTTTAATAGCTTCGATCCAATCAAACCAGACACCCGCTTACTTAACCCGCCGCCTTCGCCGCGCGCTTGCGCTCGTGGGGATCGAGATAGCGTTTGCGCAAGCGGATGCTTTCGGGCGTCACTTCGACCAGTTCGTCATCGGCGATATAGGCCAGCGACTTTTCCAGGGTCATCTGCAGCGGCGTGGTCAGGCGCACGGCCTCGTCGGTGCCGGAGGCGCGCACATTCGACAGTTTCTTGCCCTTGAGCACGTTCACCTCAAGGTCATTGTCGCGGGTGTGCTCGCCGATGATCATGCCCTGATACACCTTGTCGCCCGGATGGATCATCATCGGGCCGCGATCTTCCAGGTTCCACAGGGCAAAAGCCACCGCTTCGCCCTTGTCCATGGCGATCAGCACGCCGGTGTGGCGGCTCTGGATCTTGCCCTTGTGCGGGGCATATTCGTGGAACACCCGGTTCATGATCGCGGTGCCGCGCGTGTCGGTGAGCAGCTCGCCCTGATATCCGATCAGGCCGCGCGTCGGCGCGTGAAACACCATGCGGGTGCGCCCGGCGCCGGACGGTTTCATCTCCAGCATTTCGCCCTTGCGCTCAGACAGTTTCTGCACGACGGCGCCGGAATGCTCGTCATCGACGTCGATAACAACTTCCTCGATAGGCTCCAGCTTCTCGCCGCCCTCGCCTTCCTGAAACACCACTTGCGGGCGCGACACGCCGAGCTCAAAGCCTTCCCGGCGCATGGTCTCGATCAGCACGGCCAGTTGAAGCTCGCCGCGGCCAGACACCACAAAGGATTCCGCCTCGGCCGAGCGCGACACCTGCAGCGCCACATTGCCAGCCGCTTCCTTCTCAAGGCGATCCCAGATCACGCGAGAGGTGACGTGCTTGCCTTCGGTGCCCGCCAATGGGCTGTCATTGACGCGGAACGTCATCGAAATGGTGGGCGGATCAATCGGCTGGGCCGCGATGGGCTCGGTGACAGACGGGTCGCACAGCGTGTCGGCCACGTTGGACTTTGCCAGGCCCGAGAGAGAAACGATGTCGCCGGCCTCGGCCAAATCAATCGGCACGCGCTCGAGGCCGCGGAACGCCAGCACTTTTGACACCCGCCCCTGCTCGATCAGGCTGCCATCGCGCGCGAGCGCCTTGATCTGCTGGTTGGGTTTCACGCTGCCGCTTGCCACGCGCCCCGTGAGGATACGACCCAGGAAATTGTCGGCCGAAATCGTAGTCGCCAGCAAGCGGAACGGGCCCTCTTCAACTTTTGGCTCCGGCACGTGGGAGGCCACCATGTCAAACAGGGCATCCATATTGTCGGTAGGGTTTTCATAGTCGGTCGACATCCAGCCATTCTTGGCCGAGCCATAGAGAATGGGAAAATCGAGCTGCTCATCGGTGGCGTCGAGATTGGCGAACAGGTCGAACACCTCGTCGATCACCTCATCCGGGCGGCTTTCCGGCTTGTCGATCTTGTTGACCGCCACGATCGGGCGCAGGCCGACTTTCAACGCCTTGCCGACCACAAATTTGGTCTGGGGCATCGGGCCCTCGGCCGCGTCCACCAGCACAATCGCGCCGTCGACCATGTGAAGGATCCGCTCGACCTCGCCGCCGAAATCGGCGTGTCCGGGCGTGTCCACAATGTTGATCCGTGTGTCGCCGAACACCACAGATGTGGTCTTGGCGAGAATGGTGATGCCGCGTTCACGCTCCAGATCATTGGAGTCCATGGCGCGTTCAGCAACCTGGGCATTCTCCCGAAATGTGCCGGACTGTTTCAACAGCTCATCGACCAGGGTGGTCTTGCCGTGGTCAACGTGGGCGATGATGGCAATATTGCGCAGCGATGTGGGCTCGGTCATGGGGGCGCTTTCTCAGCGAGTGTCGTCTTGTTGCGGCGCACATACACGTGCCCGGCCCCGCTGGCTATGGCTGGAATGATGCTGCCTGGCGCGCTTGCGCGTCGGGTTTGTGCAGGCTAGGCGCGAATGGAGCCTGGGAGGCAGCGATGACAGATGAAGGTGAAACTGAAACGGAACGCGAAAGCGACCGGTTACTTCGCGGCTTTGAGCGCCTGTCACGCCTGCTCGACACCCAGTTCAATCTTCCATTCCTGCCGCGGTTCGGACTGGACAGTCTGGTGGGCCTGGTGCCGGTCGTGGGAGATGTGGTCACCGCGCTGATGGGCCTTTACGCACTCGGCCTTGCCCAGAAACACAAGCTGCCGTTCGGGACCAAACTCGGCATGGCGTGGAACATCATCTTCGACATGATCATCGGCGCCTTCCCACTGGTCGGTGACCTGTTCGACTTCTTCTTCCGCGCCCACCGGCGCAACTACAAAACGCTGAAACGGCATCTGGAACAGCGCGACTGAGCTCAGCGAACTGCAAGGTTGCCCACATGACGATGTTTTAAGGTCGATGGCGGGGCGCCTACGGGTCAAAAATTGTTGCGATTTTACATCACCCGTCGCTGTGCTGCCGCAGCATAAATTCAGCCCGCCGGGTTTTCGCCGCAATTAACCGTGATATGGAGCGTCGTCGCGGATGGTCCGTGATCGTCTGCGCCCCGACGCGGCGCGTGTGTGCACCTTACGAGCCGGCAACGCCGCCACGGGACTCAACCGACATCTACTCCAACACTGAAAACAACATGCAGCGGGCAAACCCGCTGCGATCTAAGAGGCTAATCATGAAACACTTCCTTTTGATGGGCGCAGCTGCCCTCGCCCTCGCCGCCTGTAGCAATGAAGCAGCGGATCCGGCGCCGGCGGCTGAAGACGCCACAATCCTTGAAACCCTTGAGGATGGCGCATCCAACGCAGTCGGCGCCGTCGAAGACGTTGCCGGCGATATCGCTGAAGGCGCTGGCGATATGGCGGACGCCACCGGCGAAGCTCTGGGCGATGCCGGTGACGCCGTTGGCGCGTTGGCCACCGACACCGTGGATGCCGCAGGCGATGCCATGGAAAACACCGGTGAGGCTTTAGACGCTGCCGCTGGTGACGTTGCTGAAACGACCGGTGACGTGATGGACGGTGCGGGTGACGCTTTGGATGCTGCTGCCGACGAAGTGGCTGAAACCGCAGGCGAAGCTATGGATGCCGCCGGTGATGCCGTCGAATCGGTCATGGGCGATGCAGAAGACGCCGGAAGTGAAGCTGAGGGCGCCCTGGAAGAAGCGGTAGAAGACGCCACTGACGATGTCGAAACCGTCGTCGAAGACGCCGAAGACGCGACCGAGCCGACCCAAGACTAAGACATCTGCCCTGTATCCAGGGGCAGATCATGCTGCGGGCCGCCAGAAGGGCGGCTCGCAGCGGCTGTTTTGCAACTGCCTAGGCAGACACAAGTTCGTGGGCGGCATCGATGATCCGGCGCGTTTCTGACCACAGGTCGAGACGGTCGAGATCATCCATCCCGATGAACGCCGCATGTTGGGCATCGTCTCCGGCGATTGGTGTTCCGGCCAGCCAGCGGGCGGCAAAATCGATCAGCACATAATGGCGCGGAGGCATAAGCGCATCCACAACATCAACCAGCCCCACCAAGGTGGCTTCGACCGACGTTTCTTCCCGAAGCTCTCGCAGGGCCGCGTCGCGGGCACGCTCGCCAGGTTCTATCCGGCCACCGGGGATGGACCAGGCGCCTTGCAGTGGCGGCGTGCCACGCTGAATCAGCAATACTTCATCATCGCGAAAGCACACCACGCCGACGGCGGGCACGGGATTGTCGAAGGCAGGGCGTTCAGACATTGATCACTTTAATTGGAGTTTGGCGGCCACCTCAAACGGCGTCCGTCGAAAGTGGGCCTGTATTTGCACAAATTATAGGAATTCACGGTTTTTCGCGCCCTTTCACATTTAATTTGTGCGATGCAGCAATAGAGTGCGTCGCAATCAGACAGAAAGCCCGATATGGCAAAACGTAAACCGATCAGTCTGGCCTTGCAGGGCGGCGGCGCGCATGGCGCCTTCACCTGGGGCGTTCTGGACAGACTTCTGGAAGTCGACCTGCTGAACGTGGAGGCCATCACGGCAACATCGGCAGGCGCGATGAATGCCCTCGCCCTTGTGTCGGGATTGTCAGAGAACGGCCCCGAGGGCGCGCGGACGAGCCTGGAAGCCTTCTGGCGGGAAACCTCCAGACGCGGTGCACCGCTGGCCGTCATGTCGCCACCAACCGGCCTGGACGCCTTTAACCCATTCAATGGATGGACGCCCATTGCAATGGCTACGGCGCTGTCGAATTTTGCCAGCCCGTATGACTTCAACCCATTCGATTTCAATCCGCTTCGGGAAACGCTGGAAGCGGCCATCAATTTCGAAGCGGTCGCCAATAGCGACGTCAAGCTGTTCATCGCGGCCACCAACGTCGAATCCGGCCAGGTCAAGATTTTCACAGATGAGGAAATCACGCTGGACGCGGCCCTCGCCTCGGCCTGCCTGCCGCAAACGTTCAAGGCGGTGGAAATTGACGGCGTGCCCTATTGGGATGGCGGATATATGGGCAACCCGGCGCTGTTTCCGCTGATCTATTCTGAATCGCCGGGCGATGTATTGCTGGTCCTGCTCAACCCGATGAAGCGACCCGGAACGCCCAAAAATGCCGGCGCTATCCAGGATCGGCTGAACGAAATCGCCTTCAACTCCGCGCTTGTCGGCGAGTTGCGCGCCATTTCCTTTGTCCGCAAACTGTTGGACGAGAACTGGCTGGCCGATCGCAACAAGCAATCATATCGCCGCATCAATATCCACGCGATCCGGGGCGGTGAGGCCCTAAGTGATCTGTCTCTGGAAAGCAAATACGACACGCGCTGGAGCTTCCTCTGCCAGCTGCGCGATACCGGCCGCACCTATGCCGATACATGGCTGGAAACCTGCTTTCCCAAAGTGGGCAAGGACAGCTCCATCGACATCAAGGAACAGTTCCTGGATCTATAGGCGCGACAGGCACAAAATACGGGCCGCGCCGCTGGTCCGGTCGTCTTCAATCTGCCAGCCCGGCAGGTCTGGGGTATCTTCACCGACGCCGATTTCCGCAATGGCGACGGCATCAGGCGCAAGCCATTGGCCGGAAACCAGGCCCGCCAGCGCGGGCGAGACCAGTCCCTTGCCATAGGGTGGGTCGAGGAACACCAGATCAAACGGCGCGCCAACGCCCGCCGGCTTTTCCCCCAGATCAATGGCCGAGCGGCGGTGCAGGCGCGTGTTTCCAAAAAGGTTGAAGGTTTCGATATTGCCGCGGATCGCGCCGCGCGCCCCGTGGTCGGTTTCGACAAACAGGCAGAAAGCGGCGCCCCGTGACAGCGCCTCAAATCCCAGCGCACCCGATCCCGCAAACAGGTCCATCACGCGCGCGCCGTCCAGCTCTGGCGCCCAGGCCGCATGGGCGAGCACATTGAACAGGCTTTCGCGCGCGCGATCAGACGTCGGACGTGTCCCCCGCCCCTGCGGCGCCGTCAAAGGGCGACCTTTATATTGTCCGGCAACGATTCTCATGGGCTTGCGATATAGGAGGCCGCAGGCGAAAGAAACGCCATGGTGAACGATCTTTCCCCAATGACACGCGCCCTACACCTCGCCGAAGCTGCGGCGGCCGCTGGCGAGGTGCCTGTGGGTGCGGTGATCAGCGATCCTGTGACCGGCGACATCATCGCCGAGGCTGCAAACTCACCGATCAGCGATCACGATCCCACCGCCCACGCGGAAATCGTCGCCATCCGGCGCGCCGCCGCCAAACTCGGCAATTATCGCCTCACGGGGCTGACGATGCACGTTACGCTGGAACCGTGTGTGATGTGCGCTGGGGCGATCAGCTTTGCGCGGATCGGAAAACTGGTCTTCGCTGCACGCGATGAAAAAGGCGGCGCGGTGGTGTCTGGCCCGAAATTCTTTGACCAGCCGACCTGCCATTGGCGCCCGGACATAGAAGAAGATACAGCCCATGCCGACGCGGCCAGCGCCCTGCTGAAAGCGTTCTTTCGGGCGCGACGCTAATCCTCTTTCAGGGGTGAGAGCTCGGTTTCACTGACCGTGCGCAGCAATCCCGACAACAATGATCGACCGCCATCCAGCACTAGTGTTTCTCCGGTGATGATCGCCGCCTGCCTTGAGGACAGGTAAATTGCGGCATCGGCAATCTCATCAGCCAGCGCGGCTCGGCCCAAGGGCGTTCGCGCATCGAGCCAACGCTCTTTCTCTGCCCGTGGACGAAGGGCCTGCACCGCATTCACGCGAATTCCATGCTCAGCCAGTTCCAGCGCCGCCGCGCGCATCAAGGATTGAGCAGCGCCCTGCAGCACCTGGACATTGAACTGGCCCGGCAGCCCAGAACTGACGGCATTGGACAGAACAATTGTCACCGATCCGCGATGGCGGGACTGGTCAACGCGTGCTTCGGCAACCTGTTCCTGTTCCATCAGCCAGGCCGTAAACAACCGGATGGCCAGCGCACCGCCGGTCACGATCTGATCAAGAAGTTTCGAAAACTCTTTTGGGTCCAGGTCTGCCAGACGCTCCGCTTTCGGGATTCGTGGCACAAGAACAAGATTTTCGAGCCGCTCCACCGATTCCAGCGCGCGAACGAAACATCCATCGATTCCGGCGTGGCTATGGAGGTTTGCGTGCACCACGTCGATATCGTCAGACAACGCCGCACGGGCCTTGTCGGCGCGTTTTTCATTGGCGTCCGCGATCAAAACCTTGTGGCCGGATTCCTGGAAGCGCACAGCCATTGCCGTGCCAACCTCCAAGCCAAGGCCAAGAATAACAGTGGAGCGCGCGCCCATTAGAGGCGCACTCCGGATGTGGACAGGGTTATGGTCGGGGCAAGGTTACTGGCCATG
Source organism: Pseudomonadota bacterium (assembly GCA_039815055.1). Lineage (GTDB taxonomy): Bacteria > Pseudomonadota > Alphaproteobacteria > Caulobacterales > Hyphomonadaceae > UBA5336. The sequence continues at coordinate 11,247 of JBCCAA010000063.1, forward strand.
GGGTATCCCGGTTTCAGGCCGCCCCGGCTGGGGCTCCAACAGCCGGAATGGCACGACCGCCCCCGAAGCTGCTTTGCTAGCTGGCTTTCAGCTGTTGCAGCTCTTCCTTAATCTTGAGTTTCTCACGTTTAAGTCGTCGGACGTCCAGAGTGTCGACAGCCGGTCGTCGTTGTTCGAGGGAAATTTGTTCATCCAGTTTACGGTGGCGGGTAGACAGTTCCTCAATCCGGCCTTGAATGGACATATTTCATTCTCCTCTTTCTTCCTGACAAAAGCTCCTCGTACGTGACAATTAAACCACACGTCCTGCGGGTGAGTCACGCAGCGATAGGGTGAAAAACCGCTTTCACCCATCTTGACTTTGCCGCCGCCGCTTTTTCTCTCCGTACATTGCCGCATCTGCCTCGGAAATAAGCATATCGGGCGACCAACCGCTTCGCCATTGGGACACACCGCAGGATGCGCCGAGCCGGAGAATCGGTCCGTCACGCTCGCGAGACGGTTGAATACGAATGCGCCCGATCAGCCGGGACAGCTCGCTGGCCTTGTTGTGCCCAGCCGTCTGGTCGGCCTTGGCCAATAAGATTCCAAACTCATCGCCGCCCAGCCGGGCCAGAATATCGGTGTCGCGAATATTGGACCGCACCAGGCCCGACACACGGCGAAGCACTTCGTCTCCTGTGGCATGGCCGAACTTGTCATTCACGGCTTTGAAGCCATCGAGGTCCAGGTAAATCAGGGTCAATGGCGCGCCGAACCGCTCAGACAGGGCGATCTCCCGGCGCAGTTCCCGCAAAAAGGCGCGCCGGTTGAACACCGGAACCAGCGTGTCGTGGTCGGCCAGAGTCTCGGCCTTTTCGAGCGCGCCGCGCAAGTCGTCTCGCTCATCGCGCAGCGACAGCACCTCTTCGCTCAACGCCTCAACGATGGCCCGTTGGCGCGAATCAAGACGCGTGAGATCAATGCGAAGCGCGCGCAGAAACGTCTCACGCGCAACGTCCATGGCCAGCCGGTCCAGCGGCGGTGTCGGGGAATCATCATCGCCCATACCTTTAACTATAGCGCCTTGCGCCCGTCTGACACCGTCCACCGCTTGACCGGGGAACGAGCCTGCCTATGCTCGCGCGCTTCCATTCCCTAAGGGAGCTTCAGCCATGGCGTCATATCCGTCCAGCGACAGCCCGAAGGTCGGCGTCATCATGGGCAGTCAGTCTGACTGGCCCACCCTTGAGCACGCCTGCGGGATTCTTGCAGATCTTGGCGTGGCCCATGAGGCAAACATCGTGTCGGCCCATCGCACGCCGGACCGGCTGGCCGACTATGCGAAAACGGCTGCGGGCCGCGGGCTTCAGGTTATCATTGCAGGGGCTGGCGGCGCGGCGCATTTGCCCGGCATGGCCGCCTCCATGACGCGGTTGCCCGTGCTGGGGGTCCCGGTACTATCCAAGGCGCTGTCCGGGCTTGATAGTCTTTACTCGATTGTTCAGATGCCCAAAGGCATACCCGTCGGCACCCTTGCCATCGGAACGCCGGGTGCCGCCAATGCCGGACTACTTGCCGCCTCGATCATCGCACTTCAGGATGAACAGGTCGCAAGCGCACTGGAGGCATTCCGCGCGCGCCAGACAGAAGCCGTTGCCATCGACGTAGAGGTCTGAGGTGGTCCTGCCGGCGGGCGCCACCATTGGTATTCTGGGCGGAGGTCAACTTGGCCGTATGCTGGCCAGCGCTGCCACCGGGCTGGGGTTTGATGTGCATATCTACTGCCCCGATGCCGACTGCCCGGCGGGGCGGGTCGCCGCAAGGCTCTGGCAGCACGGATATGATGACACCGCCGCGCTGGCTGATTTCGCACGCGCCTGCGATGTGGTGACGGTCGAATTCGAAAATGTACCCGTCGCAGCAGCAGACGCGGTAATATCGGCCGGAACGCCATTTCATCCGGGCCCCAAAGCGCTGGCGGTAGCACAGGATCGGGCGACGGAAAAAAAGTTCCTGCAATCGTGTGGGATAGAGTGTGCGCCGTGGGTGACAGTCGACAGCCTTGACGACCTGGCGTCAGCTCACCGCGAACTCGGCCCCGACGCGATCCTGAAAACCCGACGCGACGGGTATGATGGAAAAGGCCAGGTGCGTTTGTCCGCAAACAGTGACTTGTCTGCCGCGTGGGACGATGTCGGCAACCACCCCTGCGTTCTGGAGGGATTTGTGCCGTTCGAGCTGGAGATTTCAGCGATCGTGGCGCGGCGGGCGGATGGCGCCTTTGCCGGCTGGTCACCCAGCCTCAACATCCACGAAACCGGGATTCTTCGTCGATCTGTCACCCCGGCGCCGGTTGATCAAAGCGTCCGGGACGACGCGCGAGACCTTGCGATCCGGCTGGCCAGCGCGCTGGATTATGTCGGCGTTTTGGCGCTGGAGCTATTTGTCCTGCCCGGCGGCGATCTGCTCGCCAATGAGTTTGCACCACGGGTCCACAATTCCGGTCACTGGACACCAGAGGCCTGCGCCACCGGCCAATTCGAAACCCATATCCGCGCCATTGCCGGATGGCCGCTGGGGGACACGGCACGGCTTTTCAACGCTGAAATGGTCAATCTACTTGGTGACGAGGCCCTGATTGACCCGATTGAACTACGCGACGGGGTCTCGCTCACCCTCTATGGAAAGCGCGAGGCGCGCCCCGGACGCAAAATGGGTCATACGGTCAGGCGGCTGGGCCCGGCCGGCGACTGAAAGCGTCCAGCACCGGCTTTACAAACTGACCGCCGGTTTTGCCGACCCACATGGCTCGGCGAAGGCGTTTTGCGATGAACGCGTCCATCGCGTCACTATCCGGAGAGGTTAACCAATAGGCCACGATGGGCGGGATGACCGCGGTCAGCAGACCGCGTTTTGTGTAACGGTTGTAGTCATCTGAGGTATCGCCAATGGCCTCCCAGACCATATCTGCGACAGACCAGCATCGCTGGGCCGCATCGCCCGCCGAGAAAGGCCAGAATGCGCGTGCGCTGGCGCGCCGAACCGCCTCACGCTCTGAAGCCAGCGTATCCAACCAGGTGCGAAGACCGAAGGCGACCCGCTCATGGATCTTCATATCCAAGAGATCCTGTGCCGCTATGGCCGTGCGGGTTTCCGCATCTGCCCGGTCAAAAAACGCTTCCATAAGATCACGCACACCGCCGGGCGCGGCCAGGGCCTGTTCGCCCGCGTTCAAGCCCGCATCACAGGCAGCATTTGTGGCCGCACGCCCGCTCCAGCCTTCGCTTGGAACACGCGGCAAGAGTGCGGTGAGCCACCGGCTGCGCAGCGCCGCCGAGGGTGGTTCATTTCTCTGGTCAGATGATGTAGTCATAGGCATCTACCCGTGATATAGGCCGCGCTTTCGAGTTGGCACCAGCCAAACACACTAATCAGATCATGCTGGCCAGAACATGCCGGGACGAGATGTCCCACACCCAATGGAGAGTTGACCATCGTACAGATTATCGTCCGCGACAACAATGTCGAACAAGCCCTGCGCGCGCTGAAGAAAAAGATGCAGCGCGAAGGCCTGTTCCGCGAGATGAAGTCGCGCACCCACTTCGAAAAGCCATCTGAGAAGAAAGCCCGCCAGCGCGCCGAAGCCGTGCGCCGGGCCCGGAAACTGGCTCGCAAGCGCGCCCAGCGCGAAGGCCTAGTCTAAAGACCGCTTCCATCATACACGATAAAAAAACCCCCGCGCCGAAATGGCAGCGGGGGTTTTTCTTTGTTCCGAGGTCCGTCAGGCGCGTGCTGAACGCCCCCCAAACCTATTCGGTCGGTTTGGGCTCGTTGCCAGCCCGGCCGAAGGTGACCACGCGTTTCATCCAGCCAAGAGCATCATTGACACCCGCGCCGTGAACCGCGCCAGCCCGGTAAACCCGCGCCGCCAACCAAAGGATGAGCAGAGTTGCCACCGCCATAAGCGTCAGCTGTCCGAGCACCTCCCAGAGTGGCGGCTCCGTTGAGCTCCGCAGGATCAGCAGGAAGGGTGTAAACAGCGGGATCCATGCCATTACACCAAGGATCGCGCTCTCCGGGTTCTCGATAGCAACAATCGCCATAAACAAAGGCACCATCAAAAGCACGAGAAGCGGTGTCATCAGCGTCTGTGCTTCCTGAATCGTGTCGCACAGCGACCCCAGAGCAAGGAACACAGCCCCGTACATGAGGTAGCCCAGCAGGAAACTGATCAGCGCCGGGATAAGCATCGCTGGGTCCAGCGCCGCAGCAACCATGGACCCGACGATTGTACGCGCCTCATCGGGCATCGCGCTGCCAGCCGCCATGGTCAGGACTGTTCCCCCAAGCGACCAGACAGACATCAGCGTGAACGAGACCGCCAGCACCGCCAGTAACTTGCCCGCAAGCAAATGCGGCAGCTTCACAGACGTCAGCAATGTGTCGAAAATCTTGTTCGACCGCTCCTCTATCGTTCCCATGAGCAGATAGTTCACGACCGAGAAGATCAGCATCCACAACATGAAAGACAGCCCGATCGACACGAAAAACGGCGCGCGATCCGCCAGAGTCACGTCAGATCCGCCGGTGCCATCTTCGTTTAGTTTCTTGTCGATCACGTCGAGGGTTCGACTGTCGATCTGGTCCAGCACGGTGTCAGGAACGCTGTTGGCCGAGAACACCTGGTCTTGTGCCAGAGCCCGTGCCGAACGG
>JBCCAA010000149.1:0-2902 GCA_039815055.1 Pseudomonadota bacterium
GGCACCACTGGCAACCCCAAGGGTGTGGTGTATTCGCATCGCTCCAACGTACTGCACGCCATGGCCAGCGGTGGTGGCGATGCGCTGTGCATGGCGAGCAAGGATGTGTGGATGCCGGTGGTGCCGATGTTCCACGCCAATGCCTGGTCGCTGGCGTTCTCGGTGCCGATGGCCGGTGCGAAAATGGTGATGCCCGGTCCGCGCATGGACGGCGAGGCTATCTATGAATTGCTGCATACCGAAAAGGTCACCGCGACGGCGGCCGTGCCGACCGTGTGGCTGATGTTGCTGCAATACCTGGAGAAAAACCCGGACCTGACGCTGCCGGACCTGCAACGGGTGGTGATCGGGGGGGCTGCCTGTCCGGAATCCATGATGAAGGCGTTTGAGGACAAGTACGACACCCAGGTGATCCACGCCTGGGGCATGACCGAAATGAGCCCGCTGGGATCGCTCGGCACCCGCAAGGCCGGACTGGAGCACCTCAGCGATGACGAGTGGTGGCAGGTCAAGCTGAAACAGGGCAGGCCCGCCTACACGATCGAGATGAAGATCACCGATGACGAAGGCGCGGACCTGCCTCATGACGGCACCACGTTCGGCCGTCTCAAGGTGCGCGGGCCCTGCATAGCGAAAAGCTATGCCAAGGGCGACGGCGCGGAAGTGTTCGATGCTGACGGATGGTTCGATACCGGCGACGTGTCGACGCTGGATGAATACGGCTACATGCAGATCACCGACCGCTCCAAGGACGTGATCAAGTCCGGCGGCGAGTGGATTTCATCCATCGACCTGGAAAATGCCGCCGTCGGGTGTCCCGGTGTCGCCGAAGCCGCCGCCATCGGCATGGCGCATCCGAAATGGGACGAGCGCCCGATCCTGGTGATTGTAAGGAAAGAGGGTGCCGAGGTAACCCGCGAGCAAGTGCTGGAGCACATGAAGGACAAGACGGCAAAATGGGCCATGCCGGATGACGTCATCTTCGTGGACGAAATCCCCCATACGGCTACCGGAAAAATCTCCAAGCTGACATTGAGGGAACAGTTGAAGGACTATGTGCTGCCGACTGCCTGAGTCATCTGGGTTCACGACATCTGAGCGAGATAGTCGCGCAGGAGCCGGGCTCGATTGGGTCTAAAACTCTTCTTTGTCGGCCTGAACTCCTCGATCCGCTTGATCCAGAACTTCCGATAATCCTCGCGCAGGCAGCACCAGGCCAGCAATCCGCACCCGGTATCCAGATAGACGATGGCCAGCGGATAGATGCGTCGACTGGTTGGCGTTCCATTCGCATCGCGATAGTCGATGTCGATTGCGCGCTCTTCCCAGCATGCGGACCGGATGGTTGAAATATCCCGCGCTTCTTTCATGGGCGTTTCGTACCGATAGACCATATGCGTCGCATGAAGCAGCTGGCGTTGCAGGCGTTCAGGCAGTGTTGCGGCAATTTTTGCAAGTGCGGAGTCGGCTGCGTGCGCCAATTGGGCATCGCCGCGCTGGCGCACATCGCTGAGACCGACGACCAGAGCTTCCATCTCGATTCGGTCGAACGTCTGCGGTGGCAGGGCCGGGTCTTCGGTCAATGTGTACCCGAGACCAGGCGCGCCATCGAACAACCCCCCACCCGTTCGCAGGATTTCTATATCTCTTTAATGTGTACGTTCCTATACTTCAGTCTCGCGCGCGCGACGAGCGGCTGTCACTGGCTTGGGCAAAACCCGCAGTGTGTTCAGCAAGCGAAAAAGGCGTTCTGGGCGGCTCATGGCATCCTGACGGAAACTGACAGTATGCTGTGCTTATACCAGACGGCAGATCGAAACCCAATCATGAGGTCTAATCATGCTCACGCTGTACTATTCACCCCGCACCCGTTCGTCTCGCATAATCCGGCTGATCGACGAGCTGGGTATCTGGAACGAGGTCGATATCCGGATCGTCAGTGTCACGCGCAGCGATGGATCGGGGGGACCCGACCCTCAGAACCCGCATCCTGAAGGCAAGGTGCCGCTACTGGTCCATGATGGTGTCGAGATTTGGGAATCGAATGCGATCATCCTCTATCTTACCGACATGTTCCCGAACGCCGGGATGGGGCCTGTCCCGGGCGATCCGCAGCGTGGGCGCTATCTGAGCTGGCTGGCGTGGTATGGCAATGTGGTGGAGCCGGTGGTCGTGTTTGGAGTGGCCCAACTGTCGCATCCGGTCCTTGACGCCACCTTCCGCGGAGTACCCGAGATGACCGCTCGGTTGGCCGGTGCGCTGGAAGGCGCGCCATTCCTGATGGGAGAGAGCTTCACGGCGGCGGACCTTTTGGTGGCCTCGGCCTTCACCTGGTCACCCGATGCCGCGCCGGACAATCCGGCGATCAAGGCATGGATCGGGCGGTGCGAAGCCCGGCCATCAGCAAGGCGGATGGCCGAATTCGACATGAAGCATCTTGAGCGAGGCGGCGCGACCTGATCTAGCCGACGGCCTCATAGTCGGTATCCAGTGACAAATCCCCATGCGCCCGGACCAGGTTCTGCTCGATCAGGTGTTCAACGTGCGCCAGCGTTGACAGCGCGGCGGCGGCGTGAAGCTTCTTGTCGATACCGGCATAGACCTTTTTCACCACGCCCATGATGGTGCGCTCGCCCGATGCAATATGCTGCAGCACCGCCTTTTCGCGCATCTGCCTGTGGCCGAGAAACGCCCGGGCGAAGCGCTGCGGGTTGTGCTTGGCGGGGCCGTGACCGGGCAGGTACAGCCGGTCCTGCTCACGTGCCATCAGGGTGCGCAACGAGGAAAAATAGTCCGCCATGTGCCCGTCGGGCGGCGCGATCACCGAGGTCGACCAGGCCATGACGTGGTCACCGCAAAACAGCGTCTGCTCGTCGTTCAGGGCAAACGCCATGTGGTTGGA
>JBCCAA010000121.1:0-4407 GCA_039815055.1 Pseudomonadota bacterium
ATTTCAGCGCATCACGGACCTTAGCGCCGCGAGGGGTGAGCACATTGTGGAAGGTTGCGGTCGCAACCTCGGCGGTGCAGAGCGCGCGCTTTTCTGGCAGATAAAACATGAACTCGGCGGGCGCTTCGGTGCCCGCGGCATCAATGAACTCGAACGTGACCCCATCAATGACGCGGATCGTGCCGCGGCCTTCGATTTCCTCCGTCGGTAAGATCAGGCTGATCGTTCCGTTAGGCAGACCCGGCCCCAAACCTGAGCCGACATGCGCCGTCGTCGATCGCGGCAGCGTATTGCCAAACATCAAAGTCGCGCGTCGGCTCATTTGGTTGCCCGCGATCAGGTTCTCCGACACCGCGCTCTCGGAAAAGCCGATCGGCGCCAGCACGGGCACGCCCGCGGCGACGGCTTCATCGGAGATCACGCCGCGCGCGCCGCCGAAATGGTCTGCGTGAGAATGGGTGTACAGCACGCCGGTCACCGGGCGCGCTCCGAGCGTGTCATTGACCAGTTTGAGAGACGCTGCAGCGGTCTCGGTGGCGGTGAGCGGATCGACGATGATCCAGCCCGTCTCGCCTTCAATGATGCTCATCACAGCGAGGTCGTAGCCCCGGACCTGGTAGATCCCATCCATGACTTTGAACAAGCCGTGATGGGCAGCGAGTTGCGATTGCCGCCAAAGAGAGGGATTCACAGTCTCTGGCGCGGCATCATCGAGAAAATCAAATTGCGGGATCGCCCAGACCACAGCACCGTCTTCAGACCGGATCGCCTCATCCTCAATGAATGAAAGTCGGTCGCGCCGCGCATCCTCGCCATCAGAGCCTGGGGATAAGTCGAGACGCGCCGCCAGCGCCGCATTCGCCTGTTTGGTCGCTTCGGTTGCGGTGCCCGGGCTTGGCAGGCCTGCTTCGATCGCGGCGGCGGTTGGTTCAGGGGTGTCGTTGATCGCTGGCGGGTTTCCACAGCTCGTCACCAGGGCTGCACTGAGCCCAGCCATCCATACACGCATCTTTTCCTCCCAAGTTTCACCTAGGAGTGACCCAGAATCAGCTGTGCAACAAGATCGCGCGAGGGAAGTTGAACGCGCCGTTTAGTCGAAGATGTTTCGGCCTTGAGACAGGCGATCGCATAAGAGTAGCTCTGACACCTCGCCATCTTGCCGGGTTGTGGCCATTCGCCAGGCGCCGCACAAGCCATATTCGCTGAGCCGTGTGCAGGCCCATTGATAGCCGTCGGCACATGAGTCCTGCAGCAATTCTGCCGCCTCGAGCCGGTTTCGAGACCCGCCAATCCCGGCATACATCATATTGCCAAGGCCCGCACAGCCGGCCGGGTCATTCAGGTCACAGGCGTGCTGGTATAGCGCCCGCGCATGCTCGACATCGATTTCAGCGTCTGGGCCTTTTTGCGAGATATAGGCCTGCTGAATGCAGGACTCGACATGGCGTCCCTCCAGGCAGGCGGCGTCGTAGTGCTGGCGCGCGACCGGGTAGTCTTGCTCGGTGGCAAGCCCGCGGCGATACATGTCTGCCAAGGCAAAACAATTCCGCGCCCATTGGTCCTGAGGCAGGGCGCGATCGGTGCACAGGCGCTCATAGATCGTAAAAGCTTGTTCCAAACGCTCCTCGGCGCGCTCAAGGTCGACCCCATCGACGGGACGAATAATGTCGCGTCCTGCGATGCCTTCCGTGAGCCTTGCAGCATCCCGCATCGCCCGTTCGGCAAAATACTCATCCGAAGTCTTTGGGGTTGGTTTCGGCTTGCCAAATTGTGCGAAGGCCGCGCCGGACAGGGCAAGGCTCAGACAAAAGATGGCAAAAGCTCTGATCAGCATGAATCGCTCCGAATTCCGTTAATGTGTAATAATATAGCTATGATCGCTCGGTCTATCTGTCGAGTCTTGCCAGACAGTGTTTCGGCTGCCACCGTCACGCAGAAACGGGAGGAAATTATGGCAGCAGAGCATCAACAACCCATCGGATCCGGCCTTCACGCTAAAACACCCGCGAGCGACGTCGTTCAAGGCCTGGATCTTTCGGGCAAGAACATCATCGTCACTGGCGGATATAGCGGGATCGGCATCGAAGAAGTGCGCGCTTTGGCAGGGGCCGGCGCCGCGGTCACAGTTCCAGCGCGCCGGCCAGATACCGCTAAAGAAGCGCTGGCGGACGTGGCGGGCAGCATCCAGGTTGCCAGCATGGACCTCGCGGATCTCGCTTCGGTTCGAAAGTTCGCGGATGACTATGTCTCAAGCGGACGATCGCTCGACATCCTGATCAACAATGCCGGGATCATGGCGTGCCCTCTGGCCCGAGTCGGTCCGGGGTGGGAGCGGCAATTCGGGGTCAATCATCTCGGCCATATGGCGCTCGCCGTCGGGTTGCTCCCAGCCTTGCAGAAAGCCGAAACGTCGCGCGTCGTAGCCCTGTCTTCGACCGCCCATATTCGCGGCGATGTAAACTGGGACGACCCGAACTATGAGCAAACGGAATACGAAAAGTGGAACGCCTACGCGCAGGCCAAATCGGCCAATGCGCTGTTTGCTTTGGGCGCGGACCGGCGCTGGGATGCTTATGGTGTGACCGCGTTCAGCGTTCATCCTGGTGGGATCTTCACACCGCTGCAACGCCACCTCACGACGGAGGAAATGGCGGCGATGGGATGGATGAATCCAGACGGTACGATTCCGCCTGCTATCCAGGCAATGTTCAAAACCCCGGAACAAGGCGCATCGACAGCGACCTGGGCGGCGACGTCTCCGCAGCTCGAAGGGCGCGGCGGGGAGTATTGCGAAGATTGCGACATTGCTCAGCTCGCGGGCCCAGACAGTCAGCGTTGGGAACATGCGCGCGCCTGGATCTGCGATGAGGCCAAAGCTGACCGGTTATGGGAGATCAGCGAAAAAATGCTTGCTGAGGCCTGATGCCGGGTCAAACGCACGGCTATTCTGGCAAGCCTCTGTTTCAAAAACTCGGGCTGAAACCGGGTATGACCTGCTTGACTCTAAAAGCCCCAGACCATTTGCCGGACTTGCTCCGCGGGGTCGAAGGCGTTCGTTTCATCCGGCGCGCGGCCCCTGCGGACGCGGTGCTGGTGTTTTGCCGGGTCAAACGCGAGGTGACGCCTCTGACAACCCGCGCGCTCGATGCTGTTAAGGCGGGCGGCATGATCTGGGTTGCTTGGCCGAAAAAGAGCTCTTCGCTCTATAAAGACCTGACCGAGCAGGACTTTCGCGATCAGGTGCTGCCGCTCGGTTGGGTTGACGTCAAAGTCTGCGCCATAGACGCGGATTGGTCGGGCCTGAAGTTTCTCAAACGCAAGACCTGAAGACACCAAAGTCCTGCTGGCGCTGCTTGACCTTGCGCAACAGTCGGCGCAGGGAAAACGCATGGAGCCGGAGCCACCAAAACCTGAAGACGCGCAGCCAGGGGAAAAGCGAAACCTCTGGGTGATCTTGTTGGCGGTCGCCGTGCTCGCCGCTTTATTTGCCTTTGGGCGATACACGGATTTCCTGAACGTAGGAGCGCTCGAACGGGCGATCGGCGAATTTGCTGATGGACCGTGGGGGATTCCGGCCCTGATCCTGACCTTTTGCGCCTGTGCCTTTATCGGTGTTCCGCAATTCTTGCTGATTGGCATTGCGGTTTATGCCTTCGGGCCAGTTTGGGGTGCGGTCTGGGCCTGGGTCGCGACGCTGTGCTCAGGCACCATCACATTTTGGATTGGGCGGTTCTTTGACGACGCCACGCGCCAGCGGATCGGGCAAGGCCGGGTCAAACGCTTTGCTGACTTTGTCGCCAAGAACGCATTCGCGGCCAGCGCTATTGTCCGTAATGTGCCCACTGGACCGTTTTTGATGGTCAACATGATCTTTGGCGCGATCCGGGCGAAATATCTGCATTACCTTGCAGGCTTGGCCTTGGGCTTGATTCCCAAGATCGCGCTTGTGGCGTTTGGTCTGCAAGCGATCCAGTCAGCCCTTGAGGGCAACATCTTGACGGCGATCGTCGCCGGCTTTGCCGCCAGCATAGTCTTCATTGGTGGTTTCCTCTATGTGCGGCATCGGCGGCGCAAAGGGGAAAATATTGCGCTCAGTGCTGAATAGCCTGTTGACACTGCCGCGCGCTCGCCGCAATGCATAGAGCATGCGCAAGAATTTGCCCCTACTGAGCCTACTCCTCCTTATCGGCCCCTGGCCGGTAGCGATGGTGCGTTAGCGCAGTCATCCGCGGCCAGGGGAACAGAACACAAGCGCTTCTCACTTCACCAGGCCAGGCCGATGACCGATACGACTGATATTGTAATTTTTGACACAACCATGCGCGATGGCGAGCAATCGCCCGGCGCCTCAATGACGCATAATGAAAAGCTCGCGCTCGGTGAGCTCCTCGAGACCATGGGCGTCCA
>JBCCAA010000049.1:0-21958 GCA_039815055.1 Pseudomonadota bacterium
AATGGTGCCGCGAGGGAGAATTGAACTCCCGACCTCACCCTTACCAAGGGTGCGCTCTACCACTGAGCTACCGCGGCATTGCGGTTATGGATGGCCGCGCATAACGTATGCTGCAACAGATGAAAAGACCATTATCGGAGCCTCATGCCGCCATGGCTGAAAAAAAGCCGCCAGTGTCGAAAGAAGACCGGCTGGCAAAAGCCCTGCGAGACAATTTGCGCCGCCGAAAGACTGCCCAGCGCAAGAGTGAGCCCAAACCAGCCGCGAAATCCAGGCCGACCCAAGACTGAGACCGCCAGACATGCCGAAGCTTAGAGTTGCGATCGTGGGCGCCGGGCTAGCTGGCCTGTGCACAGCGCGGGACCTTCTGCGCCGGGGCGAAGATGTGATTGTCATCGACAGGGGTGACCCCGGCCGCGGGGCAAGCTGGGCCGCAGCGGGCATGTTGGCGCCGACCTTTGAAACAGCCACGGAAAGCATGGACCATCCAGCCATGTTCGACCTTTTGTTCGAGGCACTGGATTATTGGCGTGGCTGGCAGGGGAGCAAAGTTGGGCCCGTGCGCGAAACGGTCGGGTATCGCGATGACGCCCTGATCGCGCTGGCGACCACGGCAGGTGAGGCCGGTGCCTTCGAGCGTTTGTCGAAATACGGCCGAGCGCGCGCGCTGACCTGCGTCGAAACGAAGATGTTGGCGCCGAGACTGGCAGACGACGGTTTGGCAGCATTTGCCTTGCCCATGGATGGGCAGGTCGACAATCGAGCGTTGGTGACGTGGCTTTTGTCACAGATCACGGCGCTTGGCGGACATTTTGAGCGCGCCGAGATGTCTGATGACGCGATGACGCCACATGAAATGGGCTGTGATGTCGTTGTGGATGCCCGGGGATGGCGGGTGCCGGGTATGACCCCCGTCAAAGGCACGGCCATGTCGCTTGCGCCGCATGCCGGATTGCCCGACCGGGTGGTGCGCTGGGGGCGCAACTATCTGGTGCCAAAATCCGGCCGCATCGTGTTGGGTGCCCACGCCATGGCGGGCCTGACCGATACAAGTGTGGACCGCGAAATTATCGAAGAATTGCGTGATGACGCCGCGGACGTGTTCCCGGCGGTTCGCGACGCAGACATCCTGGAAACCTGGTCGGGCGTGCGTCCGCGCCCGCGTGATGGTGCGCCTTATGTCGGTTGGGTTGGCCCGGGCCAATATGTGGTCGGCGGGATGTACCGTGATGGTGTTCTGTTGTCGCCGCTGCTCGGCCGATGGGCGGCGACTGAAATATCCGGGGCGGATGCACCCGATCAGATCACCGCGTTCCGGCCGACCCGGTTTACCCTGACGCAGGGTTGACTCTGGACGACACCGACATGTGAGCGATATTGGGAGCGACCTCACAAGGAACCGAAATCATGCACAATGTCAGCCCGCTAAGCGAAGACCAGGCCGCGATTCGGGATGCGGTGGAGCGGACATGTGCACAGTTTGACGATGACTATTGGGCCACAACTGACGAGACCGGCGATTGGCCCGAGTCTTTCTGTGACGCCATGGCCGAAGGTGGCTGGCTGGGTGTGGCGTTTCCCGAAGAGTATGGCGGCTCTGGCCTGGGGCTAACCGAAGCGTCGCTGATGATGCAGACGGTCACCCGATCTGGCGCGGGCTATTCCGGCGCGTCGGCGATCCACCTGAACATTTTTGGCCCCAAACCGTTGGAGAAATTCGGCTCTGAGGAACAGAAACAGGAAAATCTGCCCAAGATCATTTCCGGTCAGGAAAAGATGTGTTTTGCGGTGACTGAGCCGAATTCAGGTCTCGACACCTCAAGCCTGGAGACAAAGGCTGAGCGAACAAACTCTGGCTATACGATCAATGGCCGGAAGATCTGGACCACGGGGGCCCAACGCGCCGACAAGATCCTGATTATCGCGCGCACAACGCCCAAGGACCAGTGTTCTAAGCCCTATCTGGGTCTGTCCCTGTTCTATACCGACCTCAATCGAGACCGGATCGAAGCCAATCCGATCCCGAAAATGGGGCGCAAGGCGGTGGAGTGCAACACGCTCTTCATTGACGGGCTCGAGGTGCCAAAAGACCATCTGATCGGGCAAGAGGGCGCGGGGTTCAAATATCTGATCGAGGGCCTGAATCCGGAGCGTGTCCTGTTCGCGGTTGAAAGCATCGGTCTGGGATTTGCGGCGCTGCAGCGCGCCAGCCAATATGCCCAGGAACGTGTCGTGTTCGGGCGACCGATTGGCCAGAATCAGGGCGTGGCGCATCCGCTGGCAAAGTGCTGGGCCGAGCTGAAAGCCGCAGAGCTATTGTCCTACAAAGCTGCGGCTCTGTTCGATCAGGGTGAGGAATGCGGCGCAGAGGCCAACGCGGCGAAGTATCTGGGCGCTGAAGCGGGTTTTCGAGCTTGTGAAGCGTCGGTACTGGCCCATGGCGGCATGGGCTATGCGCGGGAGTACCATGTCGAGCGTTATATGCGTGAAGCCATGTTGGCGCGCATCGCCCCGGTCAGCCGCGAGATGATCCTGAATTACATTTCCGAGCGGGTGCTCGGCCTGCCCAAAAGCTACTGATCGAGCACGACAATCCGGTCTTCCAACGCCGCAATGGCCATCTCGGGCGTATCGGATTGGACAAGTGATGCGCGGAACTCTTCCGGCGTGAACTTGCCATCGATGATGTGGTCCATGAGTTCGAAGAATGGATCCCAGAATCCGTCTTCATCGAGGAAGGCCATGGGCTTGGCGTGCAAACCCAACCGCGCCCAGGACAACATTTCCACAGCTTCTTCAAGCGTGCCAATACCGCCAGGCAGGGTGATGAACGCGTCGCTTTCGTCAAACATCATCTGTTTGCGGGTGTGCATATCATCGACAATGCGGTGCTCGACATCCTCGAAGATCCGTTCTTTCTGCAACAGGAACTTCGGCATGATGCCCAGCACATCCCCACCATCGCCATGGGCTGCACGGGCACATGCCCCCATCAGGCCAACCCCGCCGCCGCCATAGACCAGACGGATATTTTTCTGCGCCAGGGTTCGTCCGAGCTCGGTCGCGAGCCGGATATACTCCGGTTTCACCTCATTTGATGAGCCGCAATAGACACAGATAGACTTGATGCGCGACATGCCGGGCAGGCCTCCAAAACACTTTGACCATGAGGTCTGCCGCAAATCGCGGCCCCGTTCCAGACGCTTTTGCGACGCTGCAGTGGCGAAAGACCCAATCGCGCTCCATATACCCGCCCATGGCTTACGGTGACACTTCTCCACAAGAAGACCCTGATCGCATTGAAAGCGCAGATGGCGGCTTGTGGGCCTCCATTCTGCGGATCTTGCAATTGCTTTGGCGCCCGCAAATGGCGCGATGGCGGTTTCGGATGGTGCTGGCGATCCTGATTACGGTGGGCGCGAAGGGGTTTGAGGTTGTTGCGCCCGTTCTGCTTGGCAATGCGATCAACGCGCTGACAGGCGATGGCGATCTCGCGGCGGCTTGGCCCCTGGCTGTGACCGGGCTCGGACTGTTCGCCCTCAGCCGGTTTGCCTCGGCTGGGCTGCCGCAGGCGCGCGACGCATTGTTCACCCCGGTCACCCAGGACGCCCAGCGCATTGTTGCTGTCGATGCTTTCCGCCACGCCCAGCACTTGTCGCTGAACTTTCACCAGACGCGGCGCACTGGCGCGCTCAATCGAATCATCGAGCGCGGCGGCAATGCCATCGAATATCTGATCCGCTTTCTCGCCTTCAATATCGGGCCGACGCTTATTGGCCTTGTGCTCGCCGCAACGGTGCTGGCGGTGACGTATGATTGGACGCTGGCCGTTGTTGCGGTGTTCACGGTGGTCATCTACGTGATTTTCACCGTTATTGTGACGGAGTGGCGGGTGAAACAGCGCCGGGTGATGAACACGGCGGACACCCATTGGCGCGCCGTTTCAGTCGACGCCATGTCCAATTTCGAGACGGTGAAGTCTTTTGCCGCCGAAGACCGCGAATCTGATCGGTTCGATGCGGCGATCCAGCATTACAACAGCAAGTACATTCCCGTTGTTCGCTCCATGAACCTGCTGAATGCAGGCCAGGAACTGATTATGAATCTCGGCTTGTTTGCCATGCTTGCGGTGGCGGCATGGCATGTTGTGGACAGCGGCAGGCTTGAAATCGGCGATGTGACCGCTGCGATGCTGCTGCTGTTCAACCTCTATCGCCCTTTGAATATTCTCGGTTGGGCATGGCGGGAGATCAAACAGGGCGCGGTGGACCTGGAAAAGCTCTATGGTCTGCTCGGTATGCTGCCGGAAGTTGCTGACAATACCGGCGCGCGCGACCTTCACTCGGCCAAAGGTGACGTGTCATTCCATGATGTTGCGTTTTCCCATGAAGGACGCTCGATTGGTGTGAATGACATCAATTTCGATGTGCCCGCGGGCAAGAAGATCGCTTTCGTGGGCACGTCAGGCGCCGGCAAATCAACGCTGCTGAAACTGCTTTTCAGGTTCTATGATGTGGAGGCAGGCCGGGTATGCGTGGACGGCACAGACGTTCGCGATCTCACCCAATCGTCCCTGCGACGCCAGTTGGGGCTCGTGCCTCAGGATGTGGTTCTGTTCAACGATACTATCCGGGCAAACCTGATCTATGGTCGACCTGATGCAACGGAATCCGAAATTCACGACGCGTTGCGCCGCGCCCAGCTGAGTGAGTTTGTCTCGCGGTTGCCGGATGGCCTGGATACTCGGGTAGGGGAGCGGGGCCTGAAACTGTCTGGCGGTGAAAAACAGAGGGTCGGTATCGCTCGAGTGATTCTGGCGGATCCGGCGGTGCTGGTGCTCGATGAAGCCACATCTGCACTCGACAGCGCCACGGAAGCTGCGGTGCAGGATGCGCTCGAGGAGGCTTCGCGCGGTCGAACCACATTGATGGTGGCCCACCGACTTTCGACGGTTCAGGGCGCCGATGAGATACTGGTTCTGGATGCCGGTCGGATTGTCGAACGCGGCACTCATGACACGCTAATCGCCGCTAGCGGCACCTATGCCGACATGTGGGCACGTCAGGCTTCGCGCGATACGCTTGTCACGGCAGCAGAATAGAGGCATTTCGCGGGTATGACGGACACGGTTTCAGAAATTGAGCAGCGCCGCTTTCCATGGGCGCGAATGCGGTTCGAACTGATCGGTGTGGCCATAGCAATTGGAGCATGGCTCGCGGGCATTCTTCTGGGCATTCTATGGGGCCCACTGTTTTGGATTGGGGCGGCTGGCGCGGTCATTACCCTGATGGCGACCCGGCAATCGGAACGCACACCGCCCAATGAAGCTGAAACGATCGTCTCTCCGGTGGATGGCGTGGTGGTCTCGATCGAGCCCGGATTGCCACCAGTTGAGTTGCGGCTTCATGGCCAAAGCTACCAGCGTATTCGCGTGTCATCTTCCCCATCGGCAATGAATGGGTTGCATGCACCTATTGCCGGTGAAATCGCATCGGTTGTCACCGAGGAGGGCGAGCCAAGCTCTCCATTTGCCAACAGTGCTGACGGTGAAGGCAATGCCATCCTCTATCTGACGTTTGGTAGTGACCGCCAGAGCGCCGGGGTCGTCGTCGTCGCCGGCGGGTTTGGGCCCCGCATAGACCTGGACCTGGAAGCTGGTGACGTGGTTCGTCTAGGTCGAAAAGTGGGCGCGCGCCGCCTGGGCGGATGGTGCGATATCTGGATTCCTGCAGACCTGACCGCCGCCATTTGGCCCGGGATGCGGCTAAGTGCAGCCGAAACCATTCTGATCACGCAAGGTGTCGACGTCGACGCAGGCACACCGTTCAGAAGCGAAGATACGGTGGTCGACGCCGACATCATCGAAGAGGCTTCAACACCTGAAGAGTCGGACCTCGCCGAAGACACCCAAGATCCCACAGAGATGTTTGCGAAATTACGCAAGAAGGTCAGCGAGGCCGGCAAAACCGTCGGCGAGGACGCGACTTAAGTCTCTTTTTGTTTTTCTGGCGCGTTCATCCAGCCGAACAGCGGCTTGAGCGGCGCCACCCAGACAAAACCTGCCACCACATAGAAGATGAGCTGCGCCCAATTCGGCGCGGATGCCAGGCTCGCACTAATCGAGACCACAGCCCAGACATAGGCGATCAGATAGGCAACAAGCACCAGCATGCCGATGAATTTACGGCCGCGCCGGTTTGGCGGCATGGTGACATCGGACATATCTTACCTCCTCTAACCAGCCTGCGGCGCCTGAGCGCGTTGTCTGCACGCAATACTAGGTCATTTAAGGTCCATGGTCTCGATGTCATCCTCGCAGGCGCCGCCTGCCACGAATGTCGCATCCCGCTCTGGCGTCACCGCCATGCGGGTCTGGCTTATTGTCCTGGCGTTCATGGTCTATGCCATGATCCTGATTGGCGGCGCGACACGGCTGACCGATTCCGGCCTTTCCATCACCGAATGGGCGCCGATCCATGGCGCGCTACCGCCCTTGTCAGAACAAGCCTGGATCGACGAATTCGGAAAGTACAAGCTAACCGCGGAATACCGGCTGCAGAATGCCGGTATGACCATGGCGGAGTTCCAATTCATTTACTGGTGGGAGTGGGGGCACCGTCTGTTTGGTCGGCTCATTGGTCTCGTCGCCATTGGTGGCTTTGTCTGGTTTGCGGCCAATCGCTGGCTGACCCGTAAATGGGCTGTGCGGTTCGCCGTGCTCATCGCGCTGGGCGGCCTGCAGGGATTTGTCGGCTGGTGGATGGTTGCCAGCGGCATTGGTGAGACGACGCGGGTGGATGTGGCGCCTTACCGACTGGCGACGCATTTCACCCTCGCACTTTTGATCATCGGTTTGATTGCCTGGTTCTGGATGGACCTTGGAGGCAAGGCGCGCGCTCCCGCCTCATCTCGTTTGCGATACCTGGCCTATGGTCTTCTGGCGTTGGTCTCGATCCAGATGTTCACGGGCGCATTGGTTGCTGGCCTTGATGCCGGTCGTACCTACACCGATTGGCCGCAGATGGCAGGTGAGTGGGTGCCTAGCCACTATGTGGAGAACCAACTGGGTCTGCGCAGCCTGTTCGAGGGGCGCGCCGCCACCCAGTTCAACCACCGCATCCTGGCCTATGGGTTGTTTGCCCTGGCGCTTGTCGTGGCCTGTGCCTATCGCCGCTCGCCCCAGGCTGGACCTGTGTTCTGGGTTGCCGGATTGGTTACAGCTCAATCGGTTTGGGGCGTGGTGACGCTGCTGAACGGAGCCCAGCCCTTGCCCATCCCGCTGGTCCATCAGGGCCTGGGCGTTCTGGTGTTGCTTGCCGCGGTGCGCCTGGCCTGGCGGGTGTCGCCCGGCTATTCGGCCAGTGCTGAAAGCCCGCCTGCATCAACGAACACCACCTTATCACGGTAGCCATCTGCGCCCGACAGAACGATGAGGCCATCGGGATACCCTCCGCCGAGAGGAATGCCCAAAGCGGCGATCGCCGTTGGACGGACAGGGGCGCGAACGGTAATTCCATCCCTGATCCCCAGAACTTCATCTTCGCCGCCAAACGTGCGCGCGGTGAGCGCCCCGTCGTCAGACAGGGAAACAACGTAGGTTTGGTCCGGTCGGTCCACCACAACGGCATCTGTGCCCGCAGGTGAGACGATCACGTCTCCATTTCCTGGGAGCGTGCACCCACCGCCGTCGCGTGGGGTAGGTTCAGATGGCGTCCAGACGAAACTGTCGCCGTTCACGGAAAGAACGCCGTGGTTCAGGTTCTCCCAATTCGTCGCCGTCCAATACGCGAGTACCAGAACGCCGTCTTCTTCGAAAACGGTTCGCCGGGAGCAAAGCCCGATGACGTCGCCGCCAGTCTCAATCGGCAGGTCGATCTGCTGCGGCCCGACCAGACCCTCTCCATAGACAATGCCGACCAGCTTCGCATCTTCCGAAATCGCTGGGAACAGGGTCAACGCAGCGTCGCCAAAGTCCACAAATGCGCCATCAGAGATAGCGTTCACCGCAATCGGCGCGATGGGTGCGATGCGTTCGGCGTCGAAGTTGAACAGCTCCACACCGCGGCCTTCATACGCCACGGCCAGGGTCGAGGCGCCGCCGCCAGCCAGCGCAATGTCGCTGACCCGTCGCTCCAGCTCCGTGGTTGACCAAACCGCCGGAAGCATCAGGATATCATCCGCCACGGCGCCACTGGGTGGGGCTGCATCGGGTTGTTGTGACGGTTCGCCGCCACAGGCGCTCAGGAAAAACAGGCCAAGGCCTACTCCCGCGTTGACAAGGCTCCGGGCAGGCACTAGACGCCACCGCTTGAACTGCATTCCAATTACTCCGAACTTAAGAGGCTCGCGACAGGGCGATGAAAACCTATAACGCACCTGCCGACGTGGAGAACAAGTGGGTCGTAATCGACGCAGAGGGCGCTGTTGTTGGCCGCCTGGCGTCATACATTGCGAAACGCCTGCGCGGCAAGCACCGCGCTGACTTCACGCCGCACATCGACACCGGCGACCATGTGGTCGTCATCAATGCTGACAAAGTGGTGTTCACTGGCAACAAGCGCCGGGACAAGACCTACTACCGTCACACAGGCTATCCGGGCGGCATCAAGTCTGTAACGGCGGAAGAGATTCTGTCTGGTCGTTTCCCGACCCGCGCGCTTGAACTGGCCGTGAAACGGATGATGCCGAAGGAAAGCTCGCTGGCACGCACGCAGTTCTCGAAACTGCGGATTTATGCTGGCACTGAACACCCTCACACGGCGCAGAAGCCTGAAACGGTCGATTTTGCGGCCATGAACACCAAGAACACGAAAGTGGTCTGATCAATATGACCGATACTGCAAGCTCCCTTGAAGACCTGAAAGACCTCCAGACCGAGGGCGGTGAACCCGCGCTGGTGGAAGAAATTCTGGTTGAACCCAAGATCGACGCCCAAGGCCGCGCCTATGGCACCGGCCGCCGCAAGTCGGCCACTGCCCGCGTGTGGATCAAGCCGGGCTCTGGCAAGATCACGATCAATGGCAAGGACCAGGAAACCTATTTCGCGCGTCCCGTGCTGCGTATGGTCATCGAACAGCCGCTGGTTGAAGCCGACCGCCGCACCGAGTTTGACGTGATCTGCACCGTGAAAGGCTCGGGCCTGTCCGGTCAGGCGGGTGCCATTCGCCACGGCATTTCGCGCGCCCTGGTGGCTTATGAGCCGGCCCTGCGCCGCGTGCTGAAGCCCCATGGCTTTATGACCCGTGACCCGCGCGTTGTTGAACGCAAGAAATACGGCAAGGCCAAAGCCCGCCGCAGCTTCCAGTTCTCCAAGCGCTAGGCGAGAGCGAATACGATTTCACGCGGGCGCTTCGGAAACGGAGCGCCCGTTTTCCATTTGGGAGGCCGGTATGGCGCGACCGACAGTTTTTATCGATGGCGAGGCTGGCACGACCGGCCTGCAGATCCGCGACCGTCTGGAGGGCCGCCTGGATATCGAACTGTTGTCGATTGATCCTGAGAAGCGGAAGGATGAGGGCGAACGGGCGGAGCTTTTGAATGAAGCTGACGTGGCGATTCTTTGCCTGCCCGATGAGGCGGCGCGAGAGGCGGTAACGCTGGTCACAAACCCCGACACCGTGATCATCGATGCCTCCAGCGCCCACCGCACGCATCCGGACTGGACCTATGGCTTTCCAGAAATGACCAGGGTTCAACGAAGGTTGATCAAGGATTCCAAGCGGATCAGCAATCCTGGCTGTTATCCCACGGGTTTTATCGCGCTCGTACGCCCGTTGGTTCTGGCAGAGCTGCTTCCAGTCGACTTCCCAGTGACCGTGAACGCGGTGTCGGGCTATTCTGGCGGTGGACGCAAGATGATTGAGGAGTTCGAGGCGAGTGGGCCGCCCTATCGCGCCTATGCCCTTGGCCAGACGCACAAGCATCCGCCGGAAATGGTCTGCCACACCGGGCTCACAAACTGGCCGGTGTTTACACCCGCCGTCGGAAACTTTGCCCAAGGTATGCTGGTTGAGGTGCCTCTGGCCGTTCCTCCGTTGCAGGGTCCAAACCGTTTGAGCATTTTGGAAGATGCGCTGCGCGCCGCCTATCCACATAGTGTAAACGAAGCGGGTTTCATAAAAATCATTGCCGGCTTCGACGTTGCCGAGATCAACTCAATCGAACCAGAAGCCTGCAACGGCACGAATCGGCTTGAACTCTTCGTTTTCGGCACGGACGAGCAGGCGCGCCTCATTGCCCGGCTCGACAATCTAGGCAAAGGCGCCTCAGGCGCGGCGGTGCAAAACCTCAACCTCGTCCTGGGTGTCGACGAAGCGACTGGTCTGAAAGCCTAGGTCTTTTTCTTGGCGGCAGGTTTCTTGGTCGATTTCTTAGCAACGGGCTTTTTTGCCTTGCTTGCCGTCTTTGGTTTTGCTGCGGACTTTGTCGCTTTTGGCTTGGCAACGGTTTCGGCAGCCGCCTTTGCCTTTGGCGCCGGCTTCGCTTTGGGTTTTGGCGCAGGTTTCGGTTCGGCCACCGGCTTCGGCGCAGGCACGGCAAATGGCTCACCGCGCGCTGTGTACTCGGCTATGTCTTTCATCCGCGCGGTGACGTAATGGCCAGGCGCATCGCCAAGTCCGCAGTCCTCTGGCTCGCGGGCCTTCACCTTGCGGCCCGACAACGGCTGAAGCCATATCCACCATGACGGCCACCAGGAGCCAGGCAATTCTTCAGCGCCGTCGAGCCAGGCATGGGCGTCACCCGGCAACTCGCCATCATTCAGCCAGTGTTGGTATTTGTTGGCATCCGGATGGTTCACAACACCGGCAATGTGGCCTGACCCGGACAGGACGAAGCGTACTGGGCCGCCATAGGTCTGGGCTGTGCGATACACGCTGTCATAAGGGCAGATGTGATCGTCGCGGCTGGCCTGAACCGTAATCGGGATCGTCACATCGTTGAGGCTGACGGTCTCGCCGAACAGTTTGAACTCGCCGCGTGATAGCGCATTGTGACCGTAAAGTTCTTTCAGATAGGCCAGATGCACCTTGCCAGGGATGTTTGTCTGGTCGGCGTTCCAATAGAGCAGGTCGAACGGCTTGGGCTTTTTGCCCATCATGTAATTGTCGACGACGTAGCGCCAGACCAGGTCGACCGGACGCATCCAGTTGAAGGTCTCGCCCATGATCTCGCCCGGCATGATGCCGTCATTGTCATCGATGATGCGAGTGATTTCCGACACAGCATCGGCGTCTGTGAACACCATGAGGTCGCCAGCATCCTGGAAGTCAGATTGGCTGGCAAAGAACGTGGCAGATCGAATGCGATCGTCGCCGTTTTTCGCCATATGGGCCAGGACGCCCGAAAGCAGCGTGCCACCGATACAGTAGCCGATCGTGTTGATCTCTTTGGCGCCGGTTGCTTCCAGCGCCTGCTCTACGGCCGTCAGTGTACCCTCGCGGGCATAATCTTCCCACGTGTAATCCTTGGTGGCGACATCAGCTGAGCGCCAGGACACGACGAGTACAGTGAGACCCTTGTTCACAAGCCAGCGGATCATCGAGTTCTCTTCCCGAAGGTCGAGAATGTAGAATTTATTGATCCAGGGTGGGAAGATCAGCAGCGGCACGGCGTGGACCGTTTCCGTGGTCGGGCTGTATTGGATCAGCTCAATCAGGTTATTGCGGAATACGACTTTGCCCGGCGCCGTGGCTACGTTTTCGCCGACCTTGAAGGGTGTTTCGTCAGTCTGGCTGATGGCGAGTTTGCCCTTGCCACCACGTGTCAGGTCTTCGCGAGCTTGTTTCAGGCCTTCGACAACGCTTGTGCCGCCGCTTTCAATCATTGCGCGCAGCGCGGCAGGATTGGTGGCGAAAAAATTCGTCGGCGCAAAGGCGTCAATGGTTTGTTGAGTTAGGAATTTGGCTTTGCGCTTGTCACGCTCGCCCAGTTCGTCGGCCTGTTCGACCAAAGACATCAGCCAGCTGGTGTTGAGTTCATAGGACCGGCGCATGAACTGAAACGCAGGGTTCTCAGACCATTCAGGATCTGAAAAGCGCCGGTCGCGTCCTTCAGACGCCGCCGAGCCGCTGACCATATCCTGCCACAGGCTCATATAGCCCTGCAGGAGGCCAAGGTTGGCTGACATCAGCCGTTCTGGGTGGGCCGCTACCGATTGGCCGACGCGGGCCAGGGCATTGCCCGAACCAATGGCCAGTGGATGATCGCGGGGCTGGGCCATGCCATCTGGCTGGTTACCCATCATGCTGGTCAACAGTTTCTGGCTTTCCACCAGGGCCGCTGACATGTTTCTTGTGAGTGCCTGGACCTTTTGTGGATCCTGACTGGAAATCAGGCTCGCGAGGCTGCCCGTTTCTGATTTATCACCCTGTGCCATATTCTCGTCGCCTTATGGTCGCGCTTCTGTGCGACTGCGACTATGATACCAAATGAATTAAATTTCGTGAGTCCTTTGGAAGAAAAACAATGACATCATTTCGAAGCGGTCTTTTCTGTGCGGCAGCAGTTGTTGGTTTGACCGGCTGTACGTCGGGGTTCGACAAGGTGCGGGACACGGTTTCTGCGGCCCCCGATTGGTATGATGCGCGCGCCGTTGAGGTTCGTGGCGAAGGCTATCCGAATGTTGCGGAAATCCCGGTTTTGACGCCCGAGCAACGTACCGACCGGAATTTGTCTGCCGGGCTTGAAGATCTTCAGGCCGCCGACCGCCTATTTGCCATGAACCCACGTGCCATTCCGCCGGGCCTTGAGCTTGATGACATGATGGTGTGGGCGGAGGCGGCGCGACGTGACGCTGACCAGTTTGCCGATGAAACTTTCGAACACTTCACCGAGGAAGAACTTGCCCGTCTTCGGGCTCTGTTCAACATTCCACGCGCGCGTACATCCTGATTCCATTATACTCTGAGCCGATCACCATGACCGAGGATTTTCACAAGATACGCCGGCTGCCGCCCTACGTCTTCGAGCAGGTAAACCGCCGGGCGGCGGAACTTCGGGGCCAGGGCGCAGACATTATCAATCTCGGCATGGGCAACCCGGACCTGCCGACGCCGCAGCACATCATTGATAAGCTGGTCGAGACGGCCAACAAGCCGGGCACAAACCGCTATAGTGCATCGCGCGGCATTCCTGGCCTGAGACGTGCGCTGGCCGCCTATTACAAGCGCCGGTTTGGTGTGACTTTGGATCGCGACAGAGAGGTTGTGGTGACGCTTGGCTCCAAGGAAGGCTTTGCCAATTTGGCGCAAGCCATTTCGGCGCCCGGAGACGTCATCCTCTCGCCCGATCCGTCCTATCCGATCCATACATTTGGATTTCTGATGGCCGGCGCTGCCATCCGCAACGTGCCGGCATTGAACGCCGAGCAGTATTTGCGCGGCCTTGCCCACGCGATCAAATATACCAATCCAAAACCCACCGCGATGGTGCTGTGCTACCCGTCCAACCCGACGGCGGAGGTGGTCGATTTGGATTTTTACCGCGAGGCTGTGGCCTTTGCGAAGCGCCACGACATCTGGATCTTGTCTGACCTGGCCTATAACGAGATATACTTCGATGACCCGCCGCCTTCGATCCTTCAGGTCGATGGAGCAAGGGATGTGGCGGTGGAAACCACGTCCATGTCCAAAACCTATTCCATGGCCGGGTGGCGCGTCGGATTTGCCGCGGGCAATGAAAGGCTTATCGCGGCGTTGGCGCGGGTGAAATCCTACCTGGACTATGGCGCCTACACGCCCATCCAGGTGGCCGCTTGCGCTGCGTTGGATGGCCCCCAGGATTGCGTCGACGAGGCCCGTGAAATCTACAAGGTGCGCCGCGACGTGCTGGTTGACAGTTTCACCCGTGCGGGCTGGACCATTCCCGAGCCCAATGCATCGATGTTTGCCTGGGCGCCGATTCCAGAGGCGTGCAAGCATATGACATCGCTTGAGTTTTCGTTGGATTTGATCAACGAGGCGCACACAGCCGTGTCGCCCGGCACCGGGTTTGGCGAGTATGGTGAGGGGTATGTTCGCATCGCTCTGGTCGAAAATGAGCAACGAATTCGCCAGGCCGCGCGCAATTTGAAGAAGTATCTTTCCGACAAATCAGAGTCTGCTGGAGTGGTTGCTGCGGAGTAGCTGCGAAGCGTGAAATTGAACCGCGGTTGCATCCTGCCGCGGGTCATGCTCCAACCCGGCGATCACCGGTCCAACCTGACTGCGGGTCGGTTCAGAGATAAACCGCCAGAGAGCTTATGACCAAACTGCGCCTCGGAATCGCCGGCCTCGGACATGTTGGCTGTGGCCTTGTTGAACTGGTCGAACGTCAGGCGCGCTTGCGTTTGCCTGGCGAGATCGAGATTACCGGCGTGTCAGCCCGATCTCGCTCACGAAACCGGCCGGTGGAAATTGACGGCTACAACTGGTTCGATGATGCCGCAACGCTTGCGGAAGACGAAAACGTAGATGTCTTCGTGGAACTGGTGGGTGGCTCCGACGGCCCCGCCAAGTTTGCCGTCGAGACCGCGCTCAAGGCCGGCAAACCGGTGGTCACCGCCAACAAGGCGTTGATCGCCCAGCATGGACAGGAACTGGCAGATATCGCCGCTGAAAAGGGCGTGGACCTCTTGTTTGAAGCGGCCGTTGCCGGCGGCGTTCCTGTTGTCCGGGTGCTGCGCGATTCCCTTGCTGGTGTCGAAGTGGGACGTGTTGCGGGCATCCTGAACGGCACATGTAATTTTCTGACGACGGAAATGCTGGAAACCCGGCGCGCCTATGACGAGGTGCTCGAAGAGGCCCAGCGTCTCGGCTATGCAGAGGCCGATCCGACCCTGGACGTTTCCGGCATGGACGCAGCGCACAAGATCGCAATCCTGTCGGCCATGGCATTTTCCGCTGAATTAGACTTCTCCAAGGTTGAAGTGAACGGAGTGGAGGGCATCAGCCTTCTTGATCTCACCATGGCGGATCGGCTGGGCTATGCCATCAAGCTGATCGCCGAAGGTGTGCTGACCGATGAGGGGGTCACCTGCCGTGTGGCGCCCATGGCGCTGCCCCATGCCAGCGGGCTGGCGCGGGTCGGCGGGGCGCTTAACACGGTTCAAATTCAAGGCGAGCCTTTGGGCGCAGTCTCTCTCACCGGGCCGGGTGCTGGACCAGGGCCGACCGCTTCTGCGGTCATGGGCGACATCGCAAAACTGTTCAATCCTGGTGTGCGCTCAGCCTTCGGGCGCGCCGACCACCACGTGCGCCGCGGATTTGTGACGCCGAGCGGTGAAGAGGAAGCGGCATTCTTCATCCGGGTGCGGCTGCGCGATCGACCGGGCGCACTGGCGCAACTGTCAGAGACGCTGGCGAGTGAAGACATCTCGGTCGACCAGCTGCTGCAGGAAAGTTCCGACGCCGAAGGGGCAAGCCCGGTTGCAATCGTGACGCATATTTGTCGTCAAGTGCGCGTCGAGGCGGCGATGGCACAGCTTTCGCAGCTCGACGTGTTGGTGGACTCCGCGCGTCTCATTCGGATCGAAGCGGTATAAGGTACCAAAGATAAAGGGCAGGGGCTGCCTGCCGGAAAGGGCAAGACATGACATCGATACTAACACCCTACCTGGCCGACGCCATGGTGCGCGTCACCGAAATCACCGCCATCGCGTCTGCGCGCGAAGTCGGCCATGGGGATGAGAAGAAGGCTGACCAGGCTGCGGTCGATGCCATGCGTACTGCGTTCAATGCCATCGATTTTCAGGGCCGCGTTGTCATTGGCGAAGGCGAACGCGATGAAGCTCCGATGTTGTTCATCGGCGAAGAAGTCGGTACCGGGACAGGACAAGAGATCGATATTGCCCTCGACCCGCTGGAAGGCACCACTCTAACGGCCAAGGACATGCCCAATGCGCTAGCCGTCCTGGCGATTGCGCCGCGGGGCGGCCTATTGCACGCGCCGGACACCTATATGGACAAGCTGGCCATCGGGCCGGGTTATGAAGACGGCGTGGTCGATCTTGATGAAACGCCAGCAGACAATGTCCGCTCACTGGCCAAGGCCAAGGGCGTTGACCCCTCAGACATCACCGCCTGCGTCTTGGACCGTACACGCCACGCAGACATCATTGAAAGCCTGCGGTCTTCCGGCGCTCGGATCAAGATGATCACCGATGGTGATGTCGCGGGCGTAATTGCAACGACAGACCCGTCCACAGGCGTAGACATTTACGTCGGCCAGGGCGGCGCACCGGAAGGTGTTCTCGCTGCTGCTGCGTTGAAATGTGTTGGCGGTCAGATGTTTGGACGTCTCGTATTCCGCAATGATGAGGAACGTGGTCGTGCCTCTCGCGTTGGCGTCACTGATTTCGACCGGAAATACAGCCTGAACGAGCTTGCTTCGGGCGAGACGGTTTTCTGCGCATCGGGCGTCACCGATGGCGACCTTCTGAAAGGTGTGAAAAAGACAGGTGGGTTCATCACTACAGAAACGCTTGTGATGACCTCCTCGGATGGCGCAGTGCGCCGCATCCTTACCAAACGCCCGGCTTGAACCAGAACAAAAAATGCACATTCATCTCGCCAATGACGCGAAACTCGCTTAGTCTGCATGCATGACTGGGCGAGCCGCTAGCGTTGTCAAGACGCATTTTCTGGACGTTGAGACGTCTCTTTCGGGGCGGTTTTGGCGCCTGAAGGATGCTGACCGCGGGCTGGTGCAACGCCTGGGGCCTGCCCTGAACGGGCATGGCCTGCTGGCGCAACTTCTGGCAACGCGCGGCGTTACCGAGGATGAAGTTGCCGGGTATCTTGCCCCCACCCTCAAACAGACGTTTCCGGACCCCTCCAGTTTTGTCGATATGGACAAGGCCGCCGAATTAGTGATGGACGCTCTGGTCGACGGCCAGAACGTGACGGTGTTTGCCGACTATGACGTGGATGGCGGAACGTCATCGGCCATTCTGGCGCGCTATTTTCGTGCCTGGGGGCGTGAGCTGGGGCTCTATGTGCCCGACAGGCTGATGGAGGGCTATGGCCCATCGCCGGACGCGTTTCGCCATCTCAAAGACACCGGCGCCGATCTCGTGATCACCGTGGATTGTGGTGCGGCGGCTGTATCGGCGCTGGAAACGGCTGAGGAGATTGGGCTGCCCATTGTGGTGATCGATCATCATCTGATGCAGGGCGCATTTCCACCGGCTGCGGCGCTGGTGAACCCCAACCGCCCGGATGACCAATCGGGCTGCGGGCATTTGGCGGCCGCCGGTGTCGTGTTTGTTTTTGTTGCTGCGCTGAACCGCCTGGCGCGCAAAAGGGGCATCGCACCGGACGGCGGCCTTCCAGACCCCATGGCATGGCTAGACCTGGCTTGCCTCGGCACTCTTTGCGATATGGCGCCGCTTCACAATGTGAATCGCGCCTTTGTGCGCCAGGGGCTGAAAGTGCTTCAGCGGGGTGAAAACCCCGGCATCCGTGCGCTGGCCGATGTGGCGGGCCTCGGAGACGTCAAAAGCGTCTACCACGCCACCTTCATGCTGGGGCCGCGCCTGAACGCCGGTGGGCGCGTCGGTGATCCGTGGATAGCGGCGAAACTGCTCGCCTGTGATGACCGGACAGAGGCTCTCGAACTGGCTGAACAACTCCACGCCCTGAATGATGCGCGCAAAGCCATCGAAGCGGAGATCCTTGCCCAGGCAACCGCGACTGCCAAGGCGCAGCTGGACTCAGACCCCAAACGCGGCGTGCTGATCGCCTCGGGTGAGGGGTGGCACCCGGGCGTGATCGGCATCGTCGCCGGCCGGTTGAAGGATCAGTTCCACTTACCATCGATTGTAATCGGTTGGGGGGAGGGGCTCGGACCGGTCGCCAAGGGCTCAGCGCGGTCTGTGACGGGGGTCAACATTGGCGACGCGATCGCAGCGGCGGCCAAGCAGGGAATTATCCTGTCAGGTGGCGGACACGCCATGGCTGGCGGCTTGAGCTGTGACCCCGCGCAGATTGCCGGGTTGGATGCCTGGATGGTAGAGCATATGGCGGAGTTCATCGAACAACGCCGCGAAGCCAGGGGGCTGAACATTGATGCCCTGCTTGCGCCTGGCGCGGCCACGCTGGACCTTTGCGACAGACTTGAAGATATCGGCCCGTTCGGAGCGGGCGCGCCTGAGCCGGTTTTTGCCCTGCGCGACGCGACCGTGGCGGCAGCGCGCCGTATCGGCACCAATCACCTGAAATGCCAGGCCGGGGACGAAAGTGGGCGGGTCGATGTGCTCTCGTGGCGTTCTGCAGACACCCCGCTCGGGGAAGCGCTGTTGCGCGGTGGCAGCTTTCATCTGGCGGGCAAACTGAAGGCCGATGAATGGAATGGCCGCAAGCGCGTCCAGTTCGAGCTGCTGGATGCGGCGCCCGCTTAGCGTCTTGCCACTGTGAATGGGACATACAGGCGCAATTCTCTGCTTGTCAGAGACGGGGCGCCTCGCTATATCGCGCCTCTTACCGGTTGTGTGCTCCCTTCGTCTATCGGTTAGGACGCCAGGTTTTCAACCTGGAAAGAGGGGTTCGATTCCCCTAGGGAGTGCCACCGGGCCGACATCTGTCATCTCAAACTTCACTCGATTTTAAGCGCCCTGTTGTAGCGACACAGCCATGTCTGCTTCTCATGCTGCTGCGACCGCCGCACCGCCATCTCTGTCTATCACCCATTCCCGGCGCTTTCCGGCCTGGCTTGCCAGCGAAGGGCTTAGCCTGGCGTTTACGACGTATCAGGCGGGGAAAGTGTTCTTCATCGGGCTGACGCCTGATGAACAGGTCTCTGTGTTCGAACGCACCTTTGCCCGGTCTATGGGCTTGGCTGCGGTGGGGAACTCTCTCTGGCTGGCCACTTTGTATCAGATCTGGCGGTTTGAGAACTTTATGGGCGGCGACGCTGACGGCCAGGGATATGATGCGCTCTATGTCCCCATGGAGGGGCGCACCACCGGCGATATCGATGTCCACGATGTTGCAGTAAGCGCAGATGGCAAACCCCTGTTCGTGGTCACCCGGTTCAATTGTATCGCCGAACTGGATGACACATCGAGTTTCCGCCCCATCTGGAAACCGCCTTTTATTGACCGGATTGCGGCAGAAGACCGATGCCATCTGAATGGTATGGCGCTGGAAGATGGCGAACTTGCCTATGCCAGCGCTGTCGGACGCAGCAATGTGGCGGAAGGCTGGCGCGACCAACGCGCCGATGGCGGTGTCATTTTGGACACACGGTCGGGAGAAATCGTCGCCGGTGGGCTGTCGATGCCTCACTCGCCGCGGCTGCATAATGGCGATCTATGGGCACTGAATGCCGGCACCGGAGAGTTTGGTCGTGTTGATCGCAAGGCCGGTCGGTTCGAACCTTTGGCCTTCTGCCGCGGCTTCACCCGCGGTCTTGACCTGCATGGAAATTATGCGGTTGCCGGTGCCAGCCTGCCGCGCCACGGCGGAAGTTTTTCGGGGCTGGCGCTGGAAAATCGTCTGCAGTCTGAAGGTCTTGGCGCCAAGTGTTCGGTGTCTGTGATCAACCTGACGACCGGTGACGTAGAGCATTCTCTTCAGATCGAAGGTGTCGTGGAAGAGCTTTATGATGTGGTGTTGCTGAAAGGGATTCGTCGCCCCAAAGCGCTCGGTTTCAAGACCGACGAAATCCACAATGCGATCAGAATCTCTGCCAATTGAACGGTCTGTCGAAACATTGCCAGATTGCAAAGAATTCACCACCGATTGCATGTCAACGTCGTGACAAAGCAAATCCCCGTGACTAGATTGATCGTTGCTGGGGAATTTGCTGATGATGACTCAATCCGTTGAGGAAAATAATACCGATACGCACGAATCCGTCCGCGTTATCGGTCAGGTAAAGTGGTTTGATCAGGCCAAGGGCTATGGATTCGTAATCAGCGAGTCCGCCCAGAATGGCGCGGTCACCCGCGATGTGCTGTTGCATGTCAGCTGCCTGAAGGAATACGGCGAGACCTATGCCGATGAGGGCGCCAAAATTGTTTGTGACGCGGTTGAGCGCGACCGCGGCTGGCAGGTTGTCAATATCATTGAAATGGATCGGCCGCGCGCCGCCATCGCCGAAGAGCGTGGCGAGTCGCCTGATCTCGAGCCCGTGGTGGTGAAGTGGTTCAACCGAACGCGCGGCTATGGATTTGTAAACCGGCGCGGCGACACGGAGGATATTTTCATCCACGCAACCGTCCTGCGGCCAGCTGGAGTGGAAGATGTCGAACCCGGCCAGTCTATTATGGCCGTTATCGATTCGGGCTCCAAGGGCACCCACGTCTCGCGGGTTCAACTGCACGACGATACCGAAGAAAGCTGATCGAGGGCCGCATCTACCCGGTTGCCGGTCAAAGGCCTCGCGTTTATGGACTTGGCATGCGCAGTTTTCTTGTCTCCTTCGTCGTAGCGGTTTTGGCGATTGTGCCAGCCCACCTTGTTGCCGTCGCCCAGGTGCCAGGGGTCGATGCCCCCCAGCCGACTCTGGAAACGTCACCCTTGATCATACTTCAGGGCGATACATCCCATACGTTTGAGGTGGAACTGGCTAATGACCCTGATGAGATCAGGGTCGGCATGATGTTTCGCGAAAGTATGGATGCGCGCGCCGGCATGTTGTTTGACATGGGCAATCCGCGCCCGGTCAGCTTTTGGATGAAGAACACGATCCTGCCGCTGGACATGCTGTTCATGGACGAAAGCGGCACCGTCCTGGCGATCGCTGAAAACGCGGTGCCGTTTTCGCGGCGCCAGATTGACCCTGGTATGGCTGTCAAAGCAGTTCTGGAGGTGAATGCGGGAATCGTGGACGAGCTGGGACTCGCCCCAGGCGCGCAGATTGAGCACCCGGTTTTTACGTTAGCAGGCGAATAAATCAGCCAAACTGACGCGCACAGCAAATAGGGGGTTGCGTCCGACACCGGGTTTTCAGTATCTGGAGTCCGGAGCGTGGCGCAGCCTGGTAGCGCATCTGGTTTGGGACCAGAGGGTCGTAGGTTCGAATCCTATCGCTCCGACCATTTTCCCCAGGGTTTTGTCGAAGGCTCACACCATGGATGCCCGTATCTTCAAACCAAGTCGGTCGCAGATGCAGGCGGGCCGTGGAAAGACACAGGCCTGGGTTCTGGAGTTCATCCGCGATGGAGAGCGCTCCACAGACCCGCTGATGGGCTGGACCAGTATTGACGATACCGCGGGCCAGATCCGCTTGGAGTTTGAAAGCCGCGAGAAAGCCATCGCTTATGCAAGGCGTGAGGGGCTTACGTTTCGGGTGGACGAGCCGCGTGAACCAAAGCGCCTGGTGAAATCCTACTCTCAGAATTTTGACGCCAATCGCAAACGCCCGTGGACCCATTAGGCGGTTGCCCCTAAGGGGCTGAGGCAATGGTCAGGCCCCTTAGCTCAACTGGATAGAGCACCGGACTTCTAATCCGACGGTTGCAGGTTCGAGTCCTGCAGGGGTCGCCATATTTTTTTTTATTAAAAACAATGATTTAGTAGAATGTGACGGCTGGCGCTGATGCAACAGCCGTCTGAAAAGGTCGCAAATAGGTCGCAGCGCAGCCGGG
The DNA here is from genome assembly GCA_039815055.1 of Pseudomonadota bacterium. Classification (GTDB taxonomy): domain Bacteria; phylum Pseudomonadota; class Alphaproteobacteria; order Caulobacterales; family Hyphomonadaceae; genus UBA5336. The sequence continues at coordinate 21,569 of JBCCAA010000049.1, forward strand.
GCTAGTCTCGGTGGATATGATTCGCTAACCTGGATCTCCGATGCGCTTTACGCGGCATTGTCAGCGGAACCGTCGTTTAATCCGGCCTGATTAGGGTAGGGGATGCCCAAATACCCCTTCCGCTACTTCAAGACATCGCCAGAGATCATTCAGCTCGCGGTGATGATGTACGTGCGCTTTCCGCTCTCGCTTCGGAATGTCGAAGACCTGCTCCATGAACGCGGCATAGACGTCTGCCATGAGAGTGTGAGGCTCTGGGTGGACCGGTTTGGGCCGATATTCGCGCGGAAGATCAGACGGCGGCGCGCTTCTTTCATGCGCCAGGTCCCGCAATGGCGGTGGCACCTGGATGAGGTGTTCGTGAAGATACGGGGAGAGACCCACTATCTC
>JBCCAA010000150.1:0-2875 GCA_039815055.1 Pseudomonadota bacterium
GTTTTCACGCCTGCGCCATAGACGCCTTTGATCGATCGGATGACGGCCCTGTGGCGGCCCTGGCTGCGCTCGACGGCTTCAGATATTTCGCCGACCGTGGCTTTGGCGCGGGCCGCATCCACGGCGAGGGCCAGCAAGTTCCCGTCTGTACCTGAGGCGGCATTGGCGATGGCATCGAGCTTGGCTTCGACATCAGCTTGGCTGCGGTCGGACTTCAAACGGGCGAGCTTGTCGAGCTGCATCCGGCGCACGGTCGCATTGTCGACTTTCAGGACGGGGACTTCCTCGTCTTCATCAAGGAGGAATTTGTTCACGCCGACCACAGTCTGCTCGCCGCTATCGATCCGCGCTTGGGTATTGGCGGCGGCTTCTTCAATACGCAGTTTCGGGATGCCTTTTTCGATCGCCTTAGCCATACCTCCGAGCTTCTCAACTTCAGCGATATGCTCGAGCGCTTTGGCGGCAAGGTCATGCGTGAGACGCTCGACATAATATGACCCGCCCCAGGGATCGATGGTCTGCGCCGCGCCCGCTTCCTGCTGCAGGAAGAGCTGCGTATTGCGCGCGATCCGCGCTGAGAAGTCGGTCGGTAGCGCCAGCGCCTCATCGAACGAGTTTGTATGCAGGCTTTGGGTTTGTCCGCCTGCCGCAGCGATGGCTTCGAGGCAGGTGCGGATGACATTATTGTAGACGTCTTGCGCGGTCAGCGACCAACCAGAAGTCTGGCAGTGGGTGCGTAGCGAAGTCGATTTCGGATTCTTTGGCGAGAATTCCTCGCTCACGAGCTTGGCCCAGATGAGGCGCGCGGCCCGCATCTTGGCAACTTCCATGAACGTATTCATGCCAATCGCCCAGAAGAAGCTGAGCCGCGGGGCGAACGCATCGACATCAAGGCCCGCATTCACGCCTGCACGGATGTACTCGATCCCGTCCGCAATCGTATAGGCGAGCTCCAAGTCCGCCGTCGCGCCCGCTTCCTGCATGTGATAGCCCGAGATCGAAATCGAATTGAACTTCGGCATATTCTGCGACGTATAAGCGAAGATGTCCGAGATGATCCGCATGCTTGGCTTGGGCGGATAGATGTACGTGTTGCGGACCATAAACTCTTTCAGAATGTCATTCTGAATCGTGCCCGCGAGTTTTTCAGGTCCGACGCCTTGCTCTTCCGCTGCCACGATATACAGCGCCATAATCGGCAAGACCGCGCCGTTCATGGTCATCGATACCGACATCTGATCAAGCGGAATGCCGGAGAAGAGCGTGCGCATGTCATAGATGCTATCAATCGCAACGCCGGCCATGCCGACATCACCGCTCACCCGGACATGATCGCTGTCATAGCCGCGATGCGTGGCGAGATCGAACGCCACCGAGAGACCTTTTTGTCCAGCGGCGAGGTTGCGACGGTAGAAAGCATTGGAGTCTTCCGCCGTGGAGAAACCAGCATACTGGCGCACGGTCCACGGGCGCTGGGTGTACATGGTCGGGTAGGGGCCGCGTCCGAACGGCGCGAGGCCAGGATAATCGTCCAGGAAGTCGAGGTCTTTGGTGTCGGCCGCGCTGTAAGCGGTCGCAAGGTCGATACCCTCGGGTGTCGACAGCGTCCGCGGGCGTGTGTCTGTGCTCGACGGCTCGAGCGGGCCGAGATCCAGCGTGGTGAAGTCTGGGAACTTGGTCATCTATTCTACCCCCAGTTCTGCGAGCGCGACGGTGAGTTCATGTACGACATCGCAGCCCATGAAGATGTGTCGATCAACACTGTCAGTTTCGTGCTTCCCGGCCAGCCAGAGCGCAACGACACCAGCCTCTTTGAGCGCCTTCGCTGCCTCTTCCGCTTCGTCCGAATAACGTTTGTCAGCGCCGCACAGGACCGCGATTTTGCAGCCGCTTGCTTTGAATGCGGCTGCGAGTTCCGCAATGTCTTTCGGTGGCACTGGGGCGGCTTTGGCTTCAACTCCGCCTGCTGCGAAGAAGTTGCGAGCAAAGTCAGCGCGTGCCGTGTGCTCTGCCAAAGGACCGAGCGTGGCGAGGAAAACTCCCGGCCGCGCACCTGTGGCTGCCTCATGATCTTCGGCACGGTCGCGCAGGGATTCATAGGGTTCCGCCAAGCTGATCCAGACCAGCGGCTCTGCGATTGTGTCGGTGCCTGATGGTGCGGCGAAGTCCGGGATCAGAGAAGTGAGGCCAATGGGGTCGATGCCATTTCCGGGTGGCGGCGCATCTACGTCAGCCACGGGAGCGGGAATCTCTTCTAAAAGCGGGAATTCGCTGACCCCCGTAATCGGGACTTTGCGATGACCGATATCTTTCATCAGCGCCGAGTGCTTCTCCGCAATTCGGCTCTGCAACTGGCCCGCGATCAGGCTATCAACCAACCCGCCTTCGCGCTCTATTCGCTGGAATTCGTCCCAAGCGGCTTGCGCGAGATCTTCGGCGAGGGTTTCGGTGAACCAGGCCCCTCCGCTCGGGTCTGCCACGCGACCGAGTCCACTTTCTTCCATCGCCATGATTTGTGTGTTGCGCGCGATCCGGCGTCCAAGTTCTTCCGGCACCGAGAAAGACTCATTGAAGGCGCGAACCGTGATCACGTCGGCCCCGCCCGTGGCCGCCGAAAAGCAGGCTGCCGTTCCCCGCAGCATGTTCACCCAGGCATCATAACGCGTGAGCATACGGGCGCTCGTCACGGCGTGGATCCTCATGGGCGTGATTGGCACATCCAGGGCATCTTGAACGCGCGCCCAAAGCCGCCGCGCCGCGCGCAGTTTGGCGATTCCGATGCCATAATTCGCATCCATGGCGAGCTTGAATTGAATTTGACTTATGGCGTCCGCTGTGGGTAGGCCCACCTTGTCGAGGCGCCGCAAGAGGTCTA
>JBCCAA010000080.1:0-10557 GCA_039815055.1 Pseudomonadota bacterium
GGGCGTAACGAGCCCGAAGTCCGTTAACGGCGGTGGCGGTTGGTAACCTGCATTCGTCTTGCTTCGGCAGGGCGTCTTGAGGCGGGCTCGAAAACACCAGCTCTGATAAGAGGCCGACCCACCGGAAAATAGACCGCGGGCGCGCTCATGCTGGGCGCATATAGCCGTCTGCAAGGGCGGCAGTCATTCGCGTTCACCCTGAGCGCGCCCGGCCTGCTGATCGGTGGGTGTGTGGAGAGGTTTCACCCGGCAGCGAGAGCTGTGCGGGCTTCGACTGCTGGCTGTTTCATCCGCCATTATTGGGTGTGCTCGGCGCTGTTCGCGGCTGGCGCCGCGGCGCCTGCGCCTTCGCTTTGCTCGTCGGGGGCTGTTTCACCAAGGCCGGTCAACAGCCCTGAGCGCGATCCATCGCGGAGCCGAAAGGCGAAGCGGGGATCAAACCAAGGACTCAGCCCTGAGCGCGATCCATCGCGGAGCCGAAAGGCGAAGCGGGGATCAAACCAAGGACCTAGCCCTGAGCCCGTTTCATGTGACGAGCGAAGCGAGGATACGGAAACAAACAAAGACTGCCGAAAGGCGAAGCGGGGATCAAACCAAGGACTCAGCCCTGAGCGCGATCCATCGCGGAGCCGGAAGGCGAAGCGGGGATCAAACAAGGACTCCCCCCTGTTCGCGCGGCGCGCCTCTTGTTACGGCTCTGGCCCGATGCAGAAACACGAAAGCGCCCGCTATGGCCAAGACACTGGATTTCATCTTCGATTTCGCCAGCCCAAATGGCTATTTCGCCTACAAGGCCCTGCCGCCCATACTGGAACGCACTGGCGCTGGGCTGAACCTGATCCCTTGCCTGCTCGGCGGGATCTTCAAATCGACCGGCAACCAGGCGCCAATGCTGGCCTTTTCTGGCGTTAAGGGAAAGCTTGAGTATGACCGGCTGGAAATCAACCGTTTCATCGACAAGCACCGGTTGACGGCGTTCAAGTTCAATCCGCATTTTCCGGTCAATACACTCTTGATGATGCGCGCCGCCATCGTGGCGCAACAGGCCGGCGAGCTCGCCGACTATGTCGACGCCGGGCTGAAAGCCATGTGGGAACAAGGCCTCAAGATGGATGATCCGGCCGTGTTCATTGAGGCTATGACGGCCGCAGGTCTGGATGGCGCTGCATTGGCGCAAGCGACGCAGGACCCGCATATAAAGGTGAAATTGGCTGAAAACACCGAGGCCGCCGTATCGCGTGGAGCGTTTGGAATTCCAACCTTCTACGTCGGCGAGGAGATGTTTTTCGGCAAGGAGCGACTGGCCCAGGTGGAGGACGCCTTGGCCGGTTAAGTGCCCAACCGCCAGGTGCGCACTTTGGTGAGGAAGGCCAGTTCTGTACCTTCATCGGTGAAGCCGGCGCCCTCCATGACGGGCGCGAAATCCCAGCCGAGGTATTGCTTGTAATAGGGTTCATGGAAGCCTTCCGGGAAGTATTCCAGGAATGGATCAAGGCCCACCGCGTCGCCAAACTGAAGACTGTCGGCCACGATAAACAGCCCGCCCGGTTTGAGGACACGGGCCGCTTCTCCGATAACAGCCTCGCGGATTTTCATCGGCAGCTCGTGGAACAGGTAGACCGAGATGATCACATCGAATGTGTCGTCTTCCAGCGGCAGGGCTTCGCCGGCGCCCTCCATGATGTCGGCCTGGGACCAGGCGCGAACGGCACGGCGTGCGGCGTCGACATAATTGGGGGAGAGATCGATGCCGCTAAGCGCCAGTTTCGGGAAAGCGCGCAGAATTTGAGAGGAGAACCGGCCCGTGCCGCACGCCAGATCAAGCAACTGGACCCGCCGCTGGTCCCTGCCGGTCAGCTCACGGGACACTTCGCCAAGAGCGATGCGGCGCATGGCATCGCCGGCACCCGTGAACAAGGCCTCGACCTGGTGATCATATAGCCGAGCGGACTCATCCGACAGCCAGCCATCGGTCTGGTAATGGAAGTTTTGCCGGTAGTAGGGCGGAAAGCGCTCCGGATCCGCCGCGTCGCTGTCGCGAACTTCAACGCCGTTGCGGTCAACCCGCCGGCGGTCAACCTCGGCGACATCGGTCAGGAAATCGCGCGACCGGCTGAGCGTTTTGACCAGGTCGCGCAGGCGAACATCATTGGGCGTGGGATACAGACCGGCTTCGATATTGGCGCGGTCTTTCAGCCAAAGGTCGAAGAAGGCCTGCCGAAGGGCAGAGGTGTCGGCCGGCCCGCTTTCGGGCTTGAACGGCGCTTCGCCAGGGCGGTTGAAGCCTGCAGACCGGCGGCGCGCGGCAACGTATTGCGCGCCATACCATGCGCTGCGCAGGCCCTGTGCAGCGGCGTATCTTGCGCGGCCTATATTTTTCGCTGTCTGTTCGATGACGCTCATGGGCTAAAGATGGAGCGCCAACCCCCGTGTGTCGAGGGCGATGTTCTACAACCCACAGACCGCCCAGATCAGCCGCTCTCTATTTCCTTCGCTGCCCGTAATCGGACTGTCGGCTGTTTTCTTGACCACTGCGCCTTGGCTGGCAAGCCAGCCCTTGAGCCCGGTTTCGGCCACTTCGACGGCGGCGCGATCCGACACAACGCCGTTTCGGCCGATGTTCGACCGCCCGACTTGAAACTGAGGCTTGAACAGCAGGATGAGATCGCAAGGGTCATTGCTGCCAAGCTGCTTGATGACCGGACCAAGTAGCTTCTCCAACGCGATGAAACTGGCATCGCACACAAGAACGCGCGGATCACCGATCTGGGCCAAAGTGAGCGTGCGGGCATCGGTTTGTTCAAGATTGGTCACCCGCGGATCGCCTGCGATTTTCGGATGTAGCTGGCCGGTGCCAACATCCACCGCCACAATATGCGCCGCACCTCGCCGGAGAAGGACATCGCTGAACCCGCCCGTCGAGGCGCCGATATCGAGACAGGCGGCGCCTTCGACACGGATGTCCGGCCAAATGTCCAGAGCATGGGCAAGTTTCAAGCCGCCGCGGGAGACGTAAGGGTGCGCCGCTTGCGCCGCGATCTCGGCTTCGCGCGACAACATCTGGTTGGCTTTGGTCACCATGGCGCCGTCTGCAAACACGCCGCCAGCGTCAATTGCGGCCTTGGCAGATGTCCGGCTTTGAAAAAGGCCGCGCGCGACTAAAAGCTTGTCAGCGCGCTCACGTGGCATGACAGCGATCACAGTTTATGAGAAGGGGATGAAAGCCCGGCATGAGAGTCTAGTATACTGTCCAGGTAATAGATGGGAGACCCGCCATGTTCCGAACCCTTGCTGCACTTGTGGCCGCCAGCCTCGCCTTATCGGCTTGCGCCGTCGTGAATGTATCCGACAACACATTTGCTGAACCCCCGCGTTACGACACAACCGTACCTAAAATAGAAGCTGGCATTGTGGGCGTGGATGGAGAGACCATTGGCCTCGTGCGTTTGACACAGGCACCCGTCGGCGTTCTTGGTGATGTAAAACTGGAGCCCGGATCGATCACACCGGGATGGCATGGACTGCATTTGCATCAGGTCGGCGATTGCTCAGATATCGGGACGTTCAAGCTGTCTGGCGGTCATCTCGGCTTGATCCCTGATGGCCATGGTTTGCTCAACCCCATCGGGCCTGAAGCCGGTGACCTACCCAATCTGTATGCCTTCGCTGATGGCTCTGCGACGATGGAATTCTTCACGACGCTAACCTCGCTATCGTCTATCGCAGATGCCGATGGCTCTGCTTTGATCATTCACCAGAACCGGGATGACCATATCACCCAGCCCATTGGCGGCGCAGGCCCGCGGGTGGGCTGCGCCGTACTCAAATAGAGCTGAGATCGACTGAACCGGCAGGATGGATTGTAAAATTCAAATCTGACGGTCGCCGTCACACCGAATTTTAAGCCTACTGCTGTAGCGAAAACACAACCGCGTGTGTGGACTACAAACGGCCGTGTTGGCGTGTTTGATTGATAAGTCCGGGCAAGCGGAACAAAGGTTCAATCCGGCGGCAACGGGGCGGCGCCGCCAAACGCAAAGGTGTCCCAATATGTTTTCTGAGCTGCGTTCGAATATCCGGGTGATCAACAGTCTCCGTCAGACCGTGAAGCTGATGGATGATATTACGCCGGACTCCAAGAATCTGGTGTGCGATGATCTGGAGACATCAGTGGATCGGTATCGCGCCAACGTTGCGGTGCGGTTCGAGGGCGAAATCACCACCTATGGTGAGATGGATGTGCTGGCCAACCGAGTTGCTCATTGGGCTCTGGAACTGGGGCTGGAGCGTGGTGACACGGTCGCCCTCTTCATGGAAAATCGCGCTGAGTATGTCGCTATCTGGTATGGTTTCATGAAAGTGGGCGTCGTCACGGCGTTGATCAATTCCAACCTCACCGATAAATCGCTGGCCCACTGTATTTCAGTTGTCGGCGCCCAGCACGTGATAACCGGGCGCCGCCAAGACGCAGCTACCGCGTCACTTGGCGACCACCTCGAAGGCGACGTTCAGATCTGGACCCTTGGCGGAGATGTCACCGGCGATGTGAAGGATTTCACCGCCGCCGTTTCGCCCCATGCTGGCAATCGTCCATCACGCAGCATTCGCGATCGCACCAAGGCCAGCGATCTCGCGCTTTACATATATACATCTGGCACCACCGGCTTGCCGAAGGCGGCGCGCCTCACCCATATGCGCGTGCAGGCCATGATGCGCGGGTTTCTCAAAATCTGCCGTTTCACACCGCGCGACCGACTGTACCTCACCCTACCGCTCTATCACTCGACGGGCGGCACGTGCGGTGTTGGTCTGGCTCTGTTGACCGGCGCATCTATCATCTTGCGCGAGAAGTTCTCCGCATCGGCGTTCTGGGATGAAGCTGTTGCTGAGGGCGCGACCGGATTTGTTTATATCGGCGAGCTTTGCCGCTACCTGGTCAACCAGCCCCCCCATCCACTCGAACGTCAACATAAGATCCGCACAGGGTTCGGCAATGGCTTGCGGCCTGATGTCTGGGAGCGGTTTGTTGACCGTTTCCAGATCCCGCACCTGGCGGAGTTCTACGGCTCGACTGAGGGCAACGTCACCATGTGCAACGTGGATGGCAAGATCGGCGCGTGCGGTGTGGTGCCTCCTATTCTCGAGGGCAAGTTCCGCCATGTGCGTTTTGTGAAGTTCGACGTGGAAACAGAACAGCCCGTGCGTGACGTCGAAGGCTTCTGCGTTGAAGCGCCTCTCGGTGAGGTCGGTGAAGCGATTGGCCGGATCTCAACAGAAACCCGCGAGCGTTTCGAGGGATACTCTGACAAGTATTCGACCGAGAAAAAGATCCTGCGTGATGCGTTTGCGCAGGGTGATGTCTGGTTCCGCACTGGCGACCTGATGCGCCGTGAAGCCGATGGCTACATCTACTTTGTAGACCGTGTCGGGGATACTTTCCGCTGGAAGGCTGAGAATGTGTCGACCAATGAGGTCTCGGAAATTCTCAGCGGCGCGCCCGGTGTGGCCACCGCCAACGTCTATGGCACGGCGATCCCCGGTATGGACGGGAAGGCCGGAATGGCGGCCATCACCACCCATGGCGAGATAGATTTCGAAACGCTGCACGCCTGGCTCGCTGAACGGTTGCCGAAATATGCGATTCCGCTGTTCCTCCGGCTGCAGACCGAGGCGGAAACCACCGGAACCTTCAAATTCCGGAAGGTTGAGTTAGTGAAAGACGGCTTCGACCCGTCAATCGTTACCGATCCGCTCTGGTTCGCGCATCCTGAGCGCCAAGCCTATGAGCCGCTGACGCAGGATGTCTACGAGACGATCCTGGCCGGTGGGTACAAGTTCTAGTTCTGAAACGCGGTGGGCTCGCCGTCGACAAACGCAACATCTGAAACAGCACGAACCGCAGCCTCAAACGCCTCAGGGGTGCCGTCATATTGCGACATCGCCACGGCCAGCGCTGGGAGTCCGGCTTTCTCATTCAGCGCAGCGCCAAGAAGCAACGGGCGTTCATCGAACACCGGATGACCGGCGTCTGTCTCAATAATCGACAACAGGACCTCGCGGGCATGCGGCACGCGCTCAATCCGCGCGATGGCCTCCCACGGGATCACCGTCCCAAGCCGCTTCATATAGAGGCCATCAGGGCCGATGCGGATCATCACCGGACGAAGAACCATCCTGTAGGTCAGGATCCCCACTGCTACCAGGCAAAGGAGAGCCGGCAGCAACAACGCGCCGGAAATCAGCGAATTCTCCCAGCTCAAGACGGCCATGGCCGAAAAACCGAAGGCGCCCGCCAGCATAAACACCAAAGGCAGCACCGTTTTTTGTGGTGAAGCAGAAAATTCCGTGACCATTCGGCCAGTCTGGCCTGCCGCCGCTGCTCTGCCAAGGCGAATGCGACGAGTTTCACCGGGGCTATTCATCGGGTGTCAATCGGGCTGTGGTTAACCTTATCCCATGTCTCGCAAGCTGATCGCGGTGCTGGTGTCTTTGCTGGCTGTTTGCTTCGCCTTTGCGGCGATGGCGGCGATCCGTTGGCCGTCGATCATCATGATACTGGGATTTTTAAGCGATAGCGGCGCGGGTGAAGCCATGGCCGGGATTGACTGGCGCGAGCTGGGCCTGATCCATGGCGGTCCCTATTTCCTTGCCGCGCTGTGTTTTTACGCCGCCTCCGCCATGGTCGCGCAACACCGCCACGGCGCCTTGAGCTGGTATATGATGGGATGCGCGGCGGGCTTTCCCTGCATCTATCTGGTGGACTTTGAGCAAGGGTGGTGGCGCGACCCCAGCCCGGCTGAAGGCATGGTTGCGGGCACGGGAATCATCGCCATTCTGCTTGCCGCTGCGGTTTGGGATCTTCGAAAACGCAAGATCGTCGAGGCGCCTGTCGAAGATGAACAGATGGTGACGGTTCCGGCGCGAGTGCTGGCCGCGGGCCTGCCATTGGCGCCGGCACAGGTCAAAAAACAACCGCCGCCCATCAAGAAAGGGCCGACATCTGCCGCCGTAAGAGTAACACGGGCTCAATTCGCGCGCGATGGCGCAAAGATGCTTGAACGCCAAAAGGCTCGTGCGGCACGCCGTCGCTAGAACACCCTGAAACCTGAACTGGCATCAGTCTGGCATGGCCCGCCGAAACCCGGAGGGTGCAAGGATGATACGCCGACTGGCCGGACTTATCATGTGTGTACTTGGCGCGTGGCTCGCCTTTCAATCATTGCAATGGGCTGTGATCACCACCAATCGCGGCCCGGGTATGGCTGAGACCGTTTTCACAACCCAGTTCCTCTGGCCTTTTGTGCGATCCTTGGCGGCCATGATCGGCGGGGTCTTGTCGGTTCTAGCCTGGAGCGGCGGACTGTGGTTGTCATGGGCCGCTGCAGTCTTGTCGGCCATTTTTGCGATCGCTATTTTCGCAGCCGACGGTAATCCTTCGCTTTGGGCACAGCCCGCGATTGTTGCAGTTGTTTTCGGTATCTGCGCTCTCATCTTGTCGCTGCGGCAACGCACCACCTGATGGTCAACCGAAAGCCGCATTGATTTCGTGGCGGCGCCCTTTAGGGTCGCGTCAAAATTCGAAGTGCTTACAACAGGCAAGGCCTATCCATGTCAGACACCTATGACGTCGTCATCATTGGCGCCGGCCCCGGCGGCTACAACTGCGCGATCCGCGCCGGACAGCTGGGACTGAAAACCGCATGCATCGAAATGCGAGAGACTTTGGGCGGAACCTGCCTGAATGTGGGGTGCATCCCTTCAAAAGCGCTTCTGCATGCGTCTGAAATGTATGCCGCTGCCCGCGATGATTTCGCCAATATGGGCATCAAGGTTGGAAAACTGGACCTGGACCTGAAACAGATGATGTCTCAGAAGGCTGACGCTGTGAAAGGCCTTACTGATGGGGTCGATTTCCTGCTCAAGAAAAACAAGGTTGAACGGGTTAATGGCAAAGGCACGATCAAAGGTCCGGGCCAGGTTGAGGTTACGGCCGCAGACGGATCAAAGCGGACTCTGATGACTCGCAACATCGTCATCGCCACAGGGTCTGAACCAACCGGCCTGCCGGGCATCGAGATTGATGAAGAGCGCGTGGTAACCAATACTGGCGCTTTGAAACTCACATCCGTTCCCAAGAAACTGGTGCTCATTGGCGCTGGAGTGATCGGGCTCGAAATGGGCTGCGTATGGTCGCGCCTTGGCTCGGAAGTGCATGTGGTTGAGTTCATGGACCGCTGCCTACCGGGCGCGGATCTGGAAGTTTCCAAACAAGCGCTCCGCATTTTCAAGAAGCAGGGCCTGAACTTCCACTTCAAGACCAAGGTCACTGGCGTCGAGAAGCTGAAGACCAAACTGAAGTTGACCACGGAGCCCGCCGAAGGCGGAGATGCGTCCACAATGGACGCCGATGTCGTGATCGTAGCGGTCGGTCGTCGGCCCTACACAGACGGCCTCGGCCTGGAAAGTGTTGGCGGGTCGATCGACAAACGTGGCGTGATCCAGGTTCGCGACGGCCACTTCCAGGTTGCCGACGGCGTCTGGGCGCTGGGCGATGCTATTCACGGCCCGATGCTGGCGCACAAGGCCGAAGATGATGGCACCGCCGTCGCTGAGCTGATCGCTGGCAAGGCTGGACATGTGAATTACGACCTTGTGCCCAGCGTAGTGTACACAAACCCGGAAATCGCCTGGGTTGGGAAGACCGAGGAAGAGCTGAAAGCCGCCGGAATCGACTATGTTGCCGGCAAGTTCCCATTCACCGCCAATTCGCGCGCTCGGACCAACCACGAGACACTGGGTTTTGTGAAAATCCTGGCGGACAGAACAACAGACAAGATTCTCGGCGCGCATCTCGTCGGTGTCGGAGTCGGCGAAATGATCGCCGAGGTTTGCATTGCCATGGAGTTTGGCGGCTCGAGCGAGGACATTGCCCGCACCTGCCATGCCCACCCCACCATGTCGGAAGCCGTGCGTCAGGCGGCCATGGGCGTGGAAGGCTGGACAATGCAGATGTAACCGATCAGGCGGGTTTGGGCAGGTCCTGCTCGGACGTACGTTTGGGGTTGCCCAGCATATCAGCGAACTCGTGATTGGTGTCGCGGTGGCGTGCTTCGTCTTCGCGCACCTGTTCAACCACGTCGCGTAGCCGGGCGTTTGGCGCCAATTCCCAATACTCAATAGCCAGGTCGGGCGCAGGCACGTTTTCCAGACGCCCGGCATCAATCTCGGCCAGGTACTGCGTGTAGCTGACCACCGCTTCTTCTTCGAGATAGGCCACAAACCGATGCGCCGTGCGCGGCGCAAACAGGTAGAGGAAGAAGTAGGCGTTATAAAAGACGGCCTGGACGACCATGATGATGATCCGTTCCAGGAGGCTGGGCCTGGCAACCTCAATAAAGGTCATCAGGTGCATCCGCTCGTTTTCAGCTTCGTCCAGAAGCTCCCGGATCCAGCCCTGATCGTCGCGGATATGACGGATCGACTTCAGGTGCTGCAAAAGGCCGCCAACCATGCCCGGTACGGCGGCGACTGTTTCAAGAACCACCGCGCGATGCCCGTATCGCTTGCGAAAGAAAAAATCGGGGAAGACCCGCATGAATTTCACCAGACCATAGGCAATACGGTCGCTTAGTCCTTTGGGTTTGTGGTGACGCTCCAGTTCCGGTGTTGTCCGGCGGCCATTCATGATCTTTCTCCGTATCAAGCGCTCTATGAAGATGTGGGGTTGCATCACCCCACCTCAATGGCCAGACTTTGGTCTGGATGCCGCGCGGCGCCTTGCCGCGCATACAGGTCAACGCTGGAGCCCGAGAGAAGATCCCATGATTTCACACCCCGCTGCTGGCTGGCGCATTCGCGCTTATGAAGATGGAGATCGCACAGGATGCGATGCCGTGTTCAGCGACTGCGCCAGTGAGTTCACCTGGTTGGCCGAACCACAATCGCCACCGGCGGTGTGGTATGATGCGCGCCGCAAACTGGTGACCTGGGTGGCAGAAGTGGGCGAGGACCAGCCTGAAATTGTTGGCTTTTTGATGCTTTCGGGCCGGACAGCCTATGTGAATTATCTGCTCGTCGATATTGATTGGCGGCTGTGCGGCATCGGCCAGGGTTTGATTGATGTGGCCCGCGATCATGCCGGCGTGCCACTGGGCCTTGATGTGGATGAGGAAAATGTCCGCGCCATTGCAGCCTACCGCGCGCTGGGATTTGCACCGCTACGAAAACAGCAGGACGGAGGCCGCTCCTTGCTTCGGCTAGAGTCCGTTTAGTCTCCAATCACGGCGCGGGCGCGATCTCAGGCAGTGAGAACAGGCTGGCTTGCTCTGAGCTTTGCAGCCGCTCAGCCAGGCGACGCGGCAAGATCACCCAGATTTGACCTGGGGCATTCATCGTGCCGGCGGCATCACCCGCCGCGTCACCCGTGCCGAAATAAATATCTCCGCGCACGACGCCTTTGATCGCACCGCCGGTGTCCTGTGCAGAGACAAGCCCCGACCAGTCTCCGCCAAGCCCGGGTGCCGTCGTCGACACCACCAGGGGAAGGCCGAGCGGATA
>JBCCAA010000113.1:0-5344 GCA_039815055.1 Pseudomonadota bacterium
CCCCTGAAGGACGTGGACACAGAGGCCGGTGCGAGCTTTGCCGCCGATTGGCTGGCGGGGCTCTGCGCGAATGAAGGCTTGCGCCTAACGCCGGACCTGAAGGCCCGCCTCTGGGAAGCGATTCAGTCTCTCAGCACTGCGCCGGAAGCTGAGCGCACGCTGACCGGTCTGACCCTCATGCTGCAGGATGAGACGCTCAAATCTGCGCTTCATCCGTTCACACTGGAAGGTCCACATGGGCGGCTGCTCGACGCAGATCATGAAAGCCTCTCCCTCGCCGGCACGGTCTGCTTCGAAATGGAAGACTTGATGCACGCCAAGGGCGCAGTCGCCCCGGTCATCACTTATTTGTTCCACCGTTTGGAAGCGCGCTTCGATGGGCGACCGACGCTGCTTATTCTCGATGAAGCCTGGCTATTTCTCGATGATCCCATGTTTGCGGCGCGCATCCGTGAGTGGCTCAAAACCCTGCGCAAAAGACAAGTGTCCGTGGTGTTTGCAACGCAAAGCCTAGCTGACATCGCAAACAGCACCATCGCCCCCGCACTCGTCGAGAGCTGCCCCACACGGATCTTTCTGCCCAATGAACGCGCGCAGGAGCCGCAATCCAAAGAAACCTATCAGCGCTTCGGTCTCAACGCCCGCCAGATTGAACTGATCTCAAGAGCCACGCCCAAGCGCGACTATTACTATCAATCGCCGCTTGGTGCGCGCGTGTTCGATCTCGGCATTGGTCCAATTGCGCTTTCGATCTGCGGAGCTTCCTCGCCAGAAGATCAGGCCTTGCTTGATCGCGTGACGGCCGAAACCGCGCCTGAAGACTTCGCCGAATGCTGGCTTCACGAGAAGTCTCTGCCCTGGGCCGCGGACCTGCTCACGCGCTGGCCGGGCCATTCGCCGGGCACCAGCGATCCCTTTACTCCCGCTCACGCTGTCGCTGCCGAATAGGAGCCAAACTCATGAAACGCCTTCTACTCTCTGCTGCGCTTTGCGCACTTCCAATGACAGTGATCACGGCGCCGCCTGCCGCCGCACAATTCTTTGGCGGTGGGATTGTCTACGATCCGGCAAACCACACTCAAAATATTCTGACCGCGGTTCGGTCTCTACAGCAGATCAATCAGCAAATTCAGCAGCTCACCAATGAAATCGAGATGCTGGAGAACATGGCCCGTGATCTCGAAAAGCTCCCCGGCAGTATCGCCGAAGACATCTTGCGCCGTATGCGCCGTATCGACGAGCTGATGCGCGAGGCCGAAGGCATTGGATACAAGGTCGAAGAGATCGAGCGCGAGTATGAAGAGATCTATCCCGAAACTTATGGCGAAACACCGCCTGAGAATGAGGTTCTGGTTGAGCAAGCCCGAGCCCGCTGGAAACAGTCCCGCACCGCCTATCGTGAAAGCCTGCTTGTTACAGCTGAAGTCGTCTCTTCTGCCCGCGAAGATAGCGAAAGCCTCGACCGTCTGGTCGGTGACAGCCAGTCAGCTGTTGGAAATCTCCAGGTTTTGCAGGCGGGCAATCAAATTGAGGCCCTGCAGACAGAGCAGCTCATGCAGATGGAAGCCATGATGGCGTCGCATTACCGCGCCGAAGCCCTCGAACGCGCACGCCAGCTCGCTGAAGCCGAACGTGGCCGCGCCCGCACGCGCAGCTTTTTGGGATCTAGCGACTAATGGACGTCATCGACACCTTCCTTGCGACCTTTATTGCGTACATCGATAGCGGCTTCGGCCTGCTGGCGGGGGATGTTGCTTATCTCACGACCACGCTGATCGCGATCGATATCACGCTGGCAGGTCTGTTTTGGGCGCTGAGCCAAAACACAGATGTGATCGCCAGCCTTTTGAAGAAGGTGCTCTATGTCGGCTTCTTCGCCTTCATCATTGGCAATTTCGCGCTGCTCGCCGGGATCGTGTTCGATAGTTTTGCAGAGCTCGGCATAAAAGCGGGCGGCGGCACTATGACGGCGGCTGATCTCTTGCGCCCAGGGTATATTGCAAGCGTTGGGTTCGATGCGGCGCAGCCCCTGCTTGAAGAGATATCAGACATGCTCGGGCCGATCAGCTTTTTCCATAACTTCATCATGATCATTGTCATGTTCGTGGCCTGGGCCGTCATCATGGTCGCCTTTATTGTGCTGGCGGTGCAGCTCTTTATCACCATCCTGGAGTTCAAGCTGACCACGCTGGCGGGATTTATCCTCGTGCCCTTCGCACTCTGGAATAAGACGTCATTTCTGGCAGAACGCGTCCTCGGCAATGTCATTACGTCGGGCATAAAGCTTATGGTGTTGGCGGTTATTATCGGTATTGGCTCAACCCTGTTTGGTTCAGTGACTGACGCGTTCCGCACCGGCGACGATGTCACCCTGGCCCAGGTCATGGGCACCGTTCTCGCTGCGATTGTCTTCTTCTGGATGGGTATCTTTGCCCCCGGCATAGCAAGCGGTCTCATCACTGGCGCACCGCAGCTTGGTGCTGGCTCAGCAGCTGGCGCTGCCGCCGGTGTCGCCGCCGGGACATATATGGCGGGAGCTGGCGGACGGACCGCCATTGGTGCTGCTGGGGGCGGCGCTTCAAGCGCCATAAAAGCGGGCGCAAGCATGGCAGGTGCAGCGCGCACGTCTTACACGCTTGGATCAGTCGTGTCTGGTAAAGGCGGCGCCAGCGGAGTTGTCGCGGGCATGGCCGGCGTCGCGCGCGCGGGCGGCGACGCCATCCGCCAGACCGCCGGCAAACCAATGCAGTCCCTTAAAGCCGCCTACAACCAAGGCAGTCAAAGTGCGTGGCGGGCGACGGGTGGTTCAAACTCAGGCGACACGCCGAACGCCATGTCCAATCGGGGTCAAAGCCCGGCGTGGGCGCGGCGGATGCAGGCCCGCCAGAACGCTGCCCAAGCTGGCCAGATGGCAGCGCATAGCCTTCGCGAAGGTGACCGCGGCTCATCCGGTGCAGCGCCCCAACTCAACGACAAGGATGACTAGACTATGGTCTTCAAACGATCCTCTAACACTTACGGCCTGAGTCCGTTCCCCGAAACACCTTACCAGAAAGCTGGGCAGATCTGGGATGAGCGTATCGGTTCTGCCCGCGTTCAGGCCAAGAACTGGCGGCTGATGGCCATTGGCTGTCTTGGACTGTGTTTCGTCACCTCCAGCGCCCTCGTCTGGCGCTCAATGCAATCAACCGTCACGCCCTATGTGGTTGAAGTCGATGAGACAGGCGCGGCCCGCGCCGTCACACCAGCGATCGAGCGCTACACCGCGAATGATGCTCAGATTGCGCATCATCTTGCTGGCTTCATTCAGCATGTCAGAGGGCTGTCAATCGATCCGGTGGTTGTTCGGGAGAACTGGCTCAAAGCCTATAATTTTGTCACCGACCGCGCTGCGACAACACTTAATCAGTATGCTCAGGACAATGACCCCTTCGCGGATGTCGGCCGCAAGTCCCGCACCGTGGATGTGGTCAGTGTCGTGCGGGTCTCCGATGACAGCTTCCAGGCCCGCTGGATCGAGAAGACCTATGAGAATGGTGCGCTCATGAAGGCCCAGCGCTTCACTGGCAATTTCACCATCATCACCCAGCCGCCGACAGACGCAGAAACCCTGCGCGCCAACCCTCTCGGCCTTTATGTCCATGCCCTCAATTGGGGTCAGGACCTTGTTACAGGAGATCCCCAATGATCCGCATCCTATTCGCAACATCGGCCCTGGCGCTAACAACCGCTTGTGCGACAACAGACACCAGCCTCCCGCCCATTGATGAGAGCGCATTCAAACCTGCGCTAGCAGTCACCGAAGACAAGACGCGACCGGTTGAAATCGTCGAGACAGCCGTCCCGCTTCCTCTTCCGGGTCAAATGATGCCGGTCGGTGCGCGTGTCACCACAAATCCCGATGGCAGTGTGACGCGGACCTATACGAGAACGGTTAGCACGCCCTCGGTCTCTCCTACCGAAGCCATTGAGCAAGGTCGTTCAAGTGCCCTGATCGAACCCTCCGTCGATGGCTATGTGAACGCAATTCAGGTCTATCCCTACACTGAGGGCGCGCTTTACCGGCTCTATGCCAGTCCCGGTCAGGTCAGCGACGTTGCCCTGCAACCTGGGGAAACCCTCGTCTCCGTCTCGGCAGGCGACACAGTGCGCTGGGTGGTTGGAGATACGATTTCCGGATCGGGTAATACCGCCCGCGCCCATGTTCTGGTCAAACCGATCAGTGCGGGCATTCGCACAAACCTAATGATCGCCACGGATCGTAGAACCTATCATCTGGAACTGGAAAGCACTGAGGGCGGGTACATGGCAGCTTTGTCCTGGCGCTATCCGCGCGACGAACTCGCAGACCTGACCAGTCGCAACACGCGCGCCCTGACGCGCGAGGCGAGTTCCATCGAACGCGGCCTCACGCTCGAAGGCCTGAACTTCGACTACCGCATGAGCGGAGACAATCCCGACTGGAAACCCGTTCGCGTCTTTGATGATGGCAGGCAGGTCTTCATCCAGATGCCAGAAGAGATTTCGACCACGGATATGCCTCCGCTCTTTGTACTCGGCGAGGAGGGTGACGCCGAACTTGTGAACTACCGGGTACGCAGCAACTACTACGTGGTGGATCGTCTGTTCCGTGCGGCAGAACTGCGCCTTGGGGAGAAAAACCAAACCGTCGTTCGGATCAGCAAAGGCGCGCGCCGTACAGGCCTTGCCGCGATCTTTGGGGGCTAAGGCGATGTCAGAGCCGATCCCTTTTGACGAACATGCCGAACGGCTGAAGATTAGATCTAGCCCTAAGCCGGTGACCCGTATCAACCGGAAAGTCCTGATGGTTGGAGCCGGGCTCGGCGTGCTTGGCTTATTTGCGGCCATGAGTATCGCACTCAAGCCGCCACAAGCTGCTGATCCAACCGAGCGTCGCGAGCTTTACAACACCACCAATACGAGAAAGCCAGAAGCGCTTGCGGCCCTTCCAGCCGGATATAGCGAAATCAGCTCCGTCTCTGAGCGTGTTGCCCGCCTCGGACCACCCATGGCAGGTGATCTTGGGGCCACCATGCTACAAACCGAGCGCAGCTATGGCATAGAACCAGAATACATCACGCGGTTTGAAGACGACTTCCGTCCCAATCGCGTCGATGAGGCCGCCCGCGCCGCCCGTTTGCGTGAAGCGGCGATGGCAGAAGAGGCAGCCAAGGCGCCAGTCTTCTTCCAACTCCAGTCCAAAACCAACGGCCCAACCACTTCTGAGGCAAGGCCTACTTATCGCGACCCGGAATTGGACTTCGGATCGGAACTTCTCGCGCTTGCAGCTTTGCCACAAGGTGCACCATCAGCCTTCGGTCAG
>JBCCAA010000079.1:0-10670 GCA_039815055.1 Pseudomonadota bacterium
GACCTCTGGTGCCCGAAGTGTTGGTGAATGGCGAAAGCTTTGACATCATTCGCAGGCGCCCAGATTTTGAGGAAATGGTGACCCTGGAGACCGTGCCTGAATGGCTGACCTGAATTCCATCCCCTTTCTGAGCGCCAAGATTGGCGCGACGCGGCGCGGGCTTGGACGTCTCAGTTTTGTTCGGGCCTTCTGGCCGTTTCTCCTTTTCATCTCCATTTTCCTGGTCTCAGCCTTGTTGGGACTGTTCCAGCAATTGAGCGCACCTCTGGCCGCGGGGCTTTCCGTTGGTGCGTTTCTGGCCAGCCTCCTATTGTTCATGAGAGCCTGGCCGCGCTGGCATCGCCCGGCCGAGCCTGATGCCATCGCGGCGCTGGAGAAATCATCGCCGCTGCGCCCGATCACGGGCCTGAAGGACCGCCCCGCAGCGCCCACCAAAGACGCCCAGTCCCTGTGGCAGGTGCATTCACGACGCCTGGGCGATGCGGCGCGCCGCTTGTCTGTGCCAGGGTTCCACACCGAATGGCGCGCCCTTGACCCGGCTTTCATGCGCTATGCCCTGCCCGGCGTACTCGTCGTGTCGGCAGTTGTGGCTGGGCCGAACATCGGCGAGCGTCTGCAAAGCGCCTTCCAGCCCGACCTTGGCGCGCTTGTGGGCGCCGATGACATTCGCATCGAAGCGTGGATTACGCCACCGCGCCATACGGGCCGGGCGCCTGTATTCCTGGATGACGGTTTAAACGATGTACGCGTACCGGCAGGCTCTGAAGTGACGTTGCGTGCGTTCAATCGCTCCGCGCCCAGGCTTGTCTTGTCAGATGAAAGCGGACGCGAGACTTCCAGTTTTGTAGAAACCCCCGATGGCGCCTGGGAAATCACGACCACCCTGGAAACCGATACGCGCGTGGCCGTCCATTTCTGGGGCGAGCAAGCCGGCTGGAACGTGCTGACATCACCGGACCTGCCGCCAAGCGTCCGATTTGTCAGTTTGCCCGCGCTTACAACAAAAGATGAGCTGGAATTTGACTGGGAGGTCCTGGACGATTTCGGGATACAGCGTCTGGAATTAGCCGTTCGCCTCAAAGAACCGCACCTCGCCGCACTGGACGCAGAAGATCGACTTCCCGTGCCGATGGGGCCGATCCTGCCGAAAGAGGCGGAAGGAAAGGCCGAGCTTGAAACACAGCGCCATCGCTGGGCCGGGCTGGACGTCGACCTGCAACTGGTCGCCATAGATGGCGGTGGCCAGGAATCGCGCAGCGAAACCTATTCGTTCACACTGCCAGAAAAACTACTGCTGCAACCTCTTGCCAAAGCCGCCCAGGAAGTGCGCGTGACGGTGCTGCGTGAGCCGCGGGGCTATGACGACTTGCCGACCAATACTGGCGCGATGGTCCCCGATGCAGTGAACGCCGATGCCACCCAGCGCCTGGATTTTGCGCCGCCCGATGTTCAGTCGGCCGCGGCCATGCTGGATGCGCTGACCTATCAGCCAGAAGGCTATTTCGAGGATCCGTCGGTCTATTTCGGGCTGACCATGGCCAATGGCATCTTGATGGCCGCGCCGGACAAGGCCGAGGCCGACAGTGTGGACTGGCTGCTCTGGAATGTCGCACTGAAAGCCGAATATGGCTCGTCGGCCGATGCCCTGCGCGCACTCTTGGCGGCCCGGCGCGCACTGGAGCAGGCCCTGCGCGATGGTGCATCGGAAGATGAAATCCGCCGGCTGATGGAAGCCTTCCGCGAAGCCGCCAACAATTACATCGCCGCGAAAATGGCCGAGGCGATGATGAACGGCAATGAAGCGCCGAACATGACAGACATGGGCGAAATGGGCGGCGGGCCGAATATGGGCGCCAATGATTTCGAGGACATGTTGAATGCCCTGGAAGACCTGGCTGAAACCGGCGCCAGCGACCAGGCGCGTCAGCTCTTGTCCGACATCACCAATTTGCTCGAGAATCTGGAGTTCCAGCAGGGCGGTGGTCAGGGTGAAGGCGGCTTCCCGATGCCCGGCGAGGGCGGCGAAGGTGAAGACGGAGAGCGGCCCGAGGGCGAGCAACAGTTGACCGATGCGCTTGAACGCCTGTCAGAACTGTTGCGCGAACAGCGCGAACTGAATGATGACACGCTGGCCGAGCAGCGCGGCGAAGGCCCTGGCCAACAGCAGGGCGGACAACCCGGTGAGAGCGAGGGCGAAGGCGGCGAAGGCAGTCTGGCCGATCGCCAGCGCGGCCTGTCTGATGAGACCGGCCAGCTTGCCGATGGTGAGACCGGAGAAAATGGCTCAGGCGGCGGTGAGCCCAGCGACAGTGAAGACGGGGCTGGCGGCAGCGAATTCGGCGCACTGGACGAGGCGACCCGGCGGCGTCTGGAAGAGATTTCACGCCTGCAGGAACAAGCGGCCCGTGAGCTGGAGCGCGGCGGCACCGCGCGGGCGGGAAGGTCTCAGGACCAGGCCGCCCAGGAGCTGCGCGAGCTGTCCAATGAGCTCGCCCAGCGGCTCGACGAATTGGAAGCAGCCCGTCTTGGCGAAGACGGCACGAACCCGCAAGATGCAGTGGACCCGTTTGGCCGGCCGCTTGGCGGAGCGGGCGACGGCAATGACATCACCATCCCGGAAGAGGCCGAACGCCAACGCGCCAAGGATATCCTCGATGAGTTGCGTCGCCGCTATGACAACACAGATGACGAGAGCGAGCGCGATTATCTTGAACGCTTGCTGGACCGCTTCTGATCCCAAGCACAAGCGTGTGAACACCACGAGAGCCCCTAGCGCTCAGCGCCGGGCCTGCTTAAGGCTGGCGGCGGAGCGATGGAGAGCCGTGTGATCCTCAAAATTCTGAAATATGTCGGCCTGACCGCATTGTTTGGCGTGATTTTCCTGGTGGTGAGCAACTGCACCATGCTGGGGCTTAACTATTCAAGCCTGGAAACAGACAACAAGGCGATGCCGAGCCCGGCGATTGAAGCCACCACAATGGCGCAATGGCAGGACCAGCGTCCGGCCCTACTGGCCGAGTTTGAACAGGTCATCTACGGCCCCTACCCCGCAGATCTGGAAACCAATGTGTTGGCGCGCCGAGTTGTCGACGAGGAGTTTGCGGGCGGGCGCGCGGTTTTGAGTGAACTCCAGATCCAGATCGGCGGCAGTGACTTCTATCTTGGACTTGCAGTTCCGAAGGACGCAAATGCCAACAATCTCCACGGAGTTGTCATCGGCCAGACCTTTTCCGACAATTGCGGCGTGTTTCAACATCTGGGCATGACCCAGGCGAGCGGTAATCCCTGCGAAGGGACCGATATTCCATGGATTGCCCGTTACATCTTTGGTGAATTCATCGCAGAAGTGGACTTCGACGCCTTTTTCGACGCCGGGTTTGCTTATGCCAGCTATTACGCGTCCGATGTCGTGCCCGACAGCTCTACCAATGCACAATCGGTGATGGCCGACATGGGCACGGGGGCAACCGCTCCGACGAGCACGCTGATGGCCTGGGCTGCCGCCTATGGCGCCGCGATTGATGCGATGGACGGTGCCGACTGGCTGAACAATGATCAGATCGCCGTTTATGGCCATTCGCGGCACGGGAAATCTGCATTGCTGGCCGGAGCCTGGGACCGGCGCATCGATGCGGTGATCTCTCACCAGTCCGGCTTTGGGGGCGCAGCGCTGTCGAGCTCGTCTACGGGTGAGCGAATTGATAGGGTCGCCGAAAGCTATCCTCATTGGTTTGCGCCGGGATTTGCAGAGCTGGCGCAAACGCCAGATCAAATCCCCCTCGACCAGCACCAGTTGATTGCCCTGAACGCCCCAACGCCGGTATTCCTGGGCAATGGTCGGCGCGATGTGTGGTCTGACCCCAATTCCACATTTCGCGCAGCTGCAGCAGCCAGTTCAGTCTACGGACTCTACGGCGTATCCGGGCTCGAGGCGGACACGATGGTGGATTTCCGCCCGGGCGATGGACTGGCCTACTTTGTTCGGCCTGGCGGCCATGGCGTAGACCAGCGGGACGTGGATGGTTTTATCGCCTTCCTGACGGCGCAGTTTGGCGCCACCGGGACCGCCACATCACCTCTTGCCGAAGGTGAGTAAACTGACTTAACGCCTCTGATAGACTTTCTGCTGCCGGTTTTGGCTGTGGTGGTGAAGGAAGTGCTGCGGGTCTTTCTTTAGTCCGCGCACTGGCCTAAACGGGCGCAATGGCTACCCTCCCCCAATCCCGTATCGAACAGGTGATCGACCGTTTCGACGAAGTCGAGGCGCGTATGGGCGCGGCGACCGAGGCCGAAGAGATCGTCGCCCTTTCGAAGGAACATGCCGAGCTGAAGCCGGTGGCAGACAAGGCCCGCGAACTGCTCAACGCGCGCGACGGCCTGTCTGAAGCTGAAACCCTGATGACCAGCGATGACAAAGACATGGCCGAATTGGCCAAGGAAGAATTCCTGGAGCTGAAAGACGCGATTCCGACCCTAGAGGATGACCTGCAGCTGCTCTTGCTGCCAAAGGATGAGGACGACGCGGCCAATGTGGTCATCGAAGTTCGCGCGGGCACCGGCGGCGACGAGGCGGCCTTGTTCGCAGGCGATCTGTTTCGCATGTACCAGCGCTATGCCAGCCTGCAAGGCTGGAAAGTGGAGATTGTTTCGGTCTCCGATGGTGATGCGGGCGGATACAAGGAAATCACCGCAAACATTGCCGGTGACACGGTGTTTGGCCGCTTGAAATGGGAAAGCGGGGTCCACCGCGTCCAGCGCGTGCCGGCAACAGAAACGCAAGGGCGGGTGCACACATCCGCAGCGACTGTGGCGGTGTTGCCCGCGCCTGAGAACATTGAAATCGTGGTGCGAACCGAAGACATCCGAATCGACACAATGCGGGCCTCGGGCTCTGGCGGCCAGCACGTCAACACGACCGACTCTGCGGTGCGTATCACCCACTTGCCGACCGGAATCGTGGCCACCTCCAGCGAAAAGTCCCAGCATGTGAACCGCGACAAGGCGATGGAGATGCTGAAAATACGTCTCTATGAGCGCGAACGGGGAGAGGCGGACCGCGCACGCTCTGACGCGCGCAAATCCCAGGTCGGCTCGGGCGACCGGTCAGAGAAGATACGCACCTACAACTACCCCCAGGGCCGTGTGAGTGATCACCGCATCAACCTGACCCTGCACAATCTGGACAAGATCATTGCCGGCGATGCCCTGAGCGATGTGATCGACGCCCTGCGTGCGGAAGACCAGGCCCTGCGCCTGGCCGCCATGAATGATGAGGGATGAGCCGTTCGGTCAGTGAGCTCACCTGTTGGGCCGAGCGGCGCCTGCGCGAGGCTGGTATAGACGAGGCGCGGCTTGAGGCCCGGCTGCTGGTGGGCCACCTCCTGGGCGTGAATTCGGCTGGCTGGATTGCCCGCGAGACAGATCCCGCTCCGGCAGGCCTTGCAACACGCCTCAATCGCCTGCTCAAACGCCGCACGGCCCGCGAGCCCATGGCCCACATCCTCGGTGAGACCGAGTTCTACGGGCTGCCGTTCAAAACCGACCGCCGCGCTTTGATCCCTCGCGCGGATAGTGAAACCGTCGTGGAGCTGGCACTCGACGTGTTACCCGATGGCGCGCGAACCCTCACTGATTTCGGCACCGGCACGGGGTGTCTCTTGCTCACCCTGCTGCACAATGCGCCCACGCTGAACGGGACGGGCCTGGATGCGTCTGCAGACGCTGTGGCATTGGCCCAAGAGAATGCCGCCGCGCTGGGCCTGGGCGAACGGGCGACGTTTGTTGAGACGCGCTGGGCCGACTGGTATGGCTGGCGCGCAGTGGATCTGATCATCTCCAACCCGCCCTATATCGCGACACACATCCTCGGAACGCTTCAGGCCGAAGTGAAAGACCATGATCCACGCCTGGCGCTGGATGGTGGCGCGGACGGGCTGGCGGCTTATCGCGAGATCATCGCGCTTGGCCAGGCACGCATGAAACCAGGGGCCTGGCTCGTGCTGGAAATCGGCTTTGATCAGCAGGCCAAAGTGACAGACCTGCTGGTGCAACACGGCTTCACGGACCTGCAACACCGTAGAGATCTCGGTGGAAATGACCGCGCCATCGCCGCGCGGCTGGCGGCACACTAAACAGGATTTCACAGCCCTGCCGGCTCAAGGGGCTTGGCGTGGGCACCGCAGCGCGCTAAGGACATATTCGTTGCTGGTCCCGGCCTTGCTTTTGCAGCCTCAGCGACACCCGCGCCAACCAGATGCGATTTGGGGCCCAAGGGGGGCCGCGTGCGCGGATTTGAACCGTCTGTGATGATGGGCAGACGACAGATCAGGGACGACTTCATGAAACGCCAACGTGGGCGAGGCCGCCGGTCAGGCGGTGGGGGTAACAACCCCAATCGGCACTTCGAAAGCAATGGACCTGACGTGAAAATTCGCGGCTCGGCCCAACAGGTGCTCGACAAATATCTGCAGTACGCTCGAGACGCCCATACCAGTGGCGACCGCGTGATGTCGGAGGCCTACTTCCAGCACGCCGAACACTATCTGCGTCTCGTGGCCGCCATGCAGCCCAAGGAAAAACCGCGCCGAGAGCGTGAAGAAGGCGAGTCTGAAGAGACACAATCGCAGGACAACGAGACCACTGAGGCCAAAGAGACGGCGCCGACCAAAGACGACACACCGCCCCAGGATGAGGCTCAACCGTCAGATAAGCCACGCCGCCGCCGTGAACGCGCCCCGCGCGAAACGGTCGAGAAAGATCCTCTGGAAGTGGTCGATGCGGACGCCAGCGACACCAGCGCTACCCCTGCAGAGCCTGAGGCCGCCGAGGATGCTCCAAAGCCGCGCCGGCGACGCACTTATAAGAAAAAAGATGCCGAACCGGCAGCCGACTCCAGCGACGAAGTCGATGACGGCGTCATGGCAACGCTGTCGCGCGGACACTCGAAGCCTGATGCGGACGCGGCTGGCAATGACACGTCCGAGGGTGTCGATACACCGGCGAAATAGCCGCTAAAGCAGAATATGCGCTAGGTATCGCCGCCGCCTACGGTTTTCAGCGTTTGGACGGTCGATTCGACCATCTCTTCGCCTGCGCCTTCTATGAAGAGGGTTTGTGTCGGATAGGCGAATTCCACGCCTTCGTCTTTGAACATTCGGAAGATCGCGAGCAGTACTTTCGATCGCAGCGCCTTTGAACGATTGAAATCGGGATTGAGCGCGTAAAACACCAGCTCATAATCAAGCGAGCTCGGCCCGTAAGAATTCAGAGTGCAGCGGTCAAAGTCGGCGCCTTGAATGCCTTTCACCAGTTCTGCCACCATGCCCGGAATACGCTCGGCAACATCCGGTGGCGTCTGGTAGATGACGCCGAAACCGGTCTCGATCCGGCGGCGGGCCATTCGCTTCATATTGTGAATTTCAAATTCCAGAAGCTGGGTGTTGGAAATGATCACCTGTTCGCCATGGCGCTCTCGAATCCGCGTGGTTTTCAGGCCGATGTCTTCCACCGTGCCCCATGTTTCGCCATAGCGGATCGTATCGCCAACCTGGAACGGCTTGTCGAAGATGATCGACAGGGAACTGAACAGGTCCCGGAACATGCCCTGGGCGGCCAGGCCGATGGCGATGCCACCAATGCCGAGACCGGCGATCAGCGTGGTCACATCGGCGCCGATATTGTCGAGGATCAACAGCGCAGCAATCGACCACACGGCAGCCGACACAAACCATTTGATGACGTTGACCGCTGACGCCAGGGTCGAGGCATCAGAGTTTGACCGGCGAACATTGCGGCGCACCGTCGAAATCGCCGCTTCCTGCACCCATTCGGCGGTCTGCAGCACGGCCGTCAGTACAAGGAACACGGTGATGAAACTGGCGGCTGCATCGGGCAGGTCCATAAACCAGTTGGTGATCGACAGGGCGATGGCCAGGATGAAATAGCTGCGAAACCGGTGCAGCATGCGGTCAAGGATGGCCGTGACCGACACTTCATCCTTGCGGGGCAAACGCGCCACAGCGCGGTAAAGCGCCCATCGAAGCGTGTAGAGCGCCACGATCGCTGCAATGGTCAAACCCAACGCAATCAAACCTTCGCGCGAGCCGGACGTGATCCAGCTGAGCAATGAACCGGCGGCCTCACTGGCGGTTTCTGCCGTCTCGGTGATCGCGTCGACCGGATCAACGGGCGCAGGAGGCGAAGCGACTGTCATGGCGGCGAGTGATTGGAGAGCGATCTGAGAACACGACATAGGCTCTACATATACACCAACTCAAAAGTTTCCGTTCATTTCCGGCCGATTGCCTTGAGCGTGCCAGATTTTTCTCCGATGAACTGTTCCCATGATTCGAACCTTGGTGATTCTTCTCGGATTGATGGCCGTGTCAGCGGCGCCATCTGCCCAGGAACTGCCCCTGCGCAATCAGGATTATATCCGTGACGCCGTACAGCTTGCCGATGTGCTGGGATCAGCCCATGGCGTGCGCTATGTCTGCAATGGCAAGGATGACCAATACTGGCGCGTGCACATGATCACCCTGCTGCGCCTGGAAGCACCGGATTCCGGGGCACTGCGCTCATCTCTGGTGCGCGCATTCAACAATGCCTTTTCCAACGCCCAGCAGCGCTATCCCATTTGCGATACGCGCGCCGTGGATGCCGAAGCGCAGTATGCCGAAGAAGGCCGGGACCTGTCCGATCGCCTGGCGGCGTATTACTTGCCGCGCTGACAGCCTAGGGATACCTACGGATAGTCCTTAGCGTTACCCGCATGCAGACTGGTCCAGCCATTCAGCATGGAGGACGCCATGGCCAGGATTGTGACTTTGAGTCTTTTGGCGGCCAGCCTAGTCTCCGCGTGCGGCAACCCCGCGCCTGACCCGACCGAGCCGGCCCAATCAGAGCTCGTCGGGCGCGGCGAGACGATCGCCACGCGATCGCATTGGATGATGAGAGCCAGCACCCCCAGGCCCCGGCCCTGCGCACGCTGAACCACAATTACCCCGTGGAAGCGCTGGCCGAACCCCTGGCCGAGGGCATCGTCGTCGGCCATCCCGACATGCCGGAATGGCAGTTCGAACCGGAAGACATCGACGCCCTGCTGGCCTATCTGGAAACCATCCAGGTGCCGCCGCGGATTTAATTGGTCTAAGCCTCAGGCGGCTTTCGCCTTAGCTACCTTGTGTTCGGGTTCGATGAGGCCGTGCTTCCAGTATGAGCTGATATAGGTCAGCGATTTAGCGGTTTGTCGTTCATGACGGAAATAGGCGCGCAACGTGCCGACGGTACTAAATTCGCCGGCGACAAAGACACTGGGGTCGCCCTCTCGCCAGCAAAGGTTGCGCACGGCATCGATCAGCTTCTCGCTTTGCGGGCCGCCTTCGTCCGGCACGATCCAGTGGATGCTCACGCCAGCGGGCGCCGCAACGGGCTGGCGGTCGTCTTCGCTCATGATCTCGAAAAACACCTCACCCACGGCCGACGCATGCAGCGATTCCAATCCGGCAGCGGCCGCTGGTATGGCAGACATGTCGGCGGCCACCAGGAACCAGTCTGCGTTTGAGGTGATCAGTTTCGGCATTCCGGGCGGCGAAACGGCAATCACATCGCCCGGTTGAGCGTTTGCGGCCCATGGCCCAGCGACGCCTTCGTCACCATGGATGACGAAATCAATGTCGAACTCACCTTGCTCCGGCCGGACATGCCGCAGTGTATAAGTCCGCATTCGGGTTTTGAAGTCGGCCATTGAGGTATCGGGTAGGCCAGACTCGCCCGGTTTAGGCAGAACAAGTTTGATGTGTCCGCCTGAACTGTCAGGCGCGAAGCCGGCGGCCAGATCGGATTTGAATGTCAGCCGGACCATATGCGGGGACAACGGCTCGGCGCGGACGACGCTGGCGCCGGCGAACCGCCCGCCCTTGCGCGGCAGAATGGATTTTATCACGAAGCGTCTCCTCAATACGGATAATGCGTCTCGTTCTCAAATAAGCGGCCCAGGCTTGTTTGCAAGGAGATCGCGCCAATTGCGACGTAGCTGGGGCAGAATACGATCTAGAACTTTCCGGAGTTTCCCCATCGCTCGCGTGGCTGCAAGGCCTCGGCGATGCCCCAATGCTCGGCGATGAGGTTGTCCTCAACGCGGTAGATATCAAACACTGCATGGTCGGCGCCGCCGCGATGGACGCGCGAATAGGTCACCACCAGGTCACCCTCTCCGACCAATTTGAACACCATGTCATAGGAGCCGACCGCGCCGAAACTGAGCGCATCGGTCAGGCCATGAAGCCCGCTCCCAAGCGCCGGCTCGCGTTGGATGAGTGACGGGCTGACAAAGTCGGCGACCCGCCCAATCTCGCCTTCGGTGAGCACCTGTTTAACATATTCCAGCACCAACGCCTTGTTGGCCTCGCCCTTGTCCAGATCGCTCGGCTCAGACGGCCCGCCAACCATGTCCTCGCCCGATGAGGTGGTGCCCTCATAGGCGGCGATCACATCCCAATGTTCGAGAATCTTGTCGTCCTCGCCGGTGTTGGACCTGTCCCGCTTTCGTGCCGCCCCAAGTGCTCGTTTAAGCCACTTTCCTTTCGAAAGCGACGGGGCTTTTCCAACCCGGTGCTGAGTGGCGGCGACGCGGATTATAGAAGCCATTGATGTATTCGAAGATGGCCATC
>JBCCAA010000083.1:0-9660 GCA_039815055.1 Pseudomonadota bacterium
ACGCTCGGTTGCATCCAGTACGGCGCGTTCAAGCGTATGCGACAGCGCAACTGCGCCCTCCGGGCCGGTCAGATCCAACGCATTGGCGTACAGCCCGGTGGTGGCAGCAGAAACCGGCTGGCTGTCTAGTCGGGCGCGCTCAGACATCAACCACACCCATTCATATTGATGGCCTGCTTCGAACCGGTCACCCTCTGCCGGGCCCCAATCGGGGCCAAACACTTCACGAAGCGCTCTGGATTTGGCTGTCAGAAATTGCTGCTCAAGAAGTTGCTCTATGTTGCGCGCGCGTGCCAATGCGGTTGTGTCGCCCGACGCCTCGAAATAGGCGAGCGAGGCTTCGTAAAGGTGCATATGTGGGTTCTGCAGGCGCTGTTGAGGCGCGGGTAGTCGCTCAAGGTAACCGCCTTCGCTTTCAGGACGGCGAAGCACAGTTTCGATGACGTCGTGCAACGCCCTGCCAAGCGAGGCGGCTTCGATGTTTCCAACACGCGCTGCCCAGGAAAATGCCAACAGGGCAAAGGCGGTGTCATAAAGATCTGCATCTTCAACGGACAAACCGCCTGCATAAGACATACGAGCACCAAACAGCCCGTCATCACGTCGGCAATGGTCACGCAGCACATCGATTCCACGCTGAATCAAGTGGTCGGCTCGCGGATCACTCCACCCCATGTGTTTTCCATAGGCGAAACAAAAGGTCTGACGCGCCTGCAACCGCACTCGCGTGTCAGAATCGTCTAGAATATCGCCATCGGCTGTCAGACGTTCGCGAAAACCCAGGACTGGATGGACGCCCCGCTCGGCCCAAAACGGCAAGGAAGCGTCGAGCATCCAGGCTCGTGCTTTTTCAGCTCTTTGGATTAGCGCCAGGTCAGCCAACGATATGTCCCCACAATGGTCATCTGCCGCACCATGCAAAAACCGGGCGCGTATCGCCCGGACCCATGTTCTCGCAGGTCAAATTTCCTGATTGTAGTCGCCAATCTCTTCATATTTGGCCAGACGCGGCTTCACCTCTTCCCGGAACAACGCAATCTTGTCCTCGTCGCTCGCCATGCTTTCGACCACGACGACCAGCTCGGGCTTGTTGGATGAGGCGCGCACCAGAACCCAAGACCCGTCTTCCAGGGTCGTGCGCACGCCATTCACCGTGTTGATCTCCACAATTTTTCGGCCAAGAATTTCTCCGCCTTCCATGGCCTTATATTCGGCAACAATCCGGTCGAGCACTTCATATTTGATCTCGTCATCGCAGTGCGGGCTCATCGTCAGAGACGTAAACGCTACGCCCAACTCGCCCTTCAGATCGGCCATGGTCTTGTCCGGATTCCGGTCAAGCATCTCAAGCACGGCCTTCGCAGCTGTAAGACCACAGTCGAAGCCCAACCCGATTGGCTTTCGAAAGAAGAAGTGTCCAGACTTTTCAAAGCCCGCCAGTGCATCAAGGTCCGTTGTTCGACGTTTGATGTAGGAATGGCCGGTCTTGTAGTAGTCTACAGTTGACCCGTTTTCGGCCAGGACAGGATCGGTCTTGTAGAGGCCCGTCGACTTCACATCCACGACGAATTTCGCGCCGGGGTACTTGCTGCTGAGGTCTCGCGCCAGCATGAGACCGATCTTGTCGGCGAAGATTTCCTCTCCAGTGTTGTCGACCACGCCGCAGCGGTCACCATCGCCGTCAAAGCCGAGCGCGACGTCAGCGCCATGCTCCGTCACAGCCTCGGACATGGCGTGCAGCATCTTGGAATCTTCTGGGTTTGGATTGTATTTCGGGAAATCCCAATCGAGGTCGCAATCCATCTCAATCACTTCAACGCCCATGGCGCGCAGGGCTTTTGGCGCAAACACGCCGGCCGTGCCATTTCCACAGGCGGCGATGACTTTCAGCGGGCGCTTGATCTCAACGCCGGTCGACACGCTCTCGATATAGCGATCGATCATGCCATCGACCCGGAAGTGTCCGCCACCATCGCGGGGCTCGAAATGACCGCCCAGCACGATCTCTTTCAGGCGGCCCATTTCTTCGGGCCCGAAGGTTAACGGGCGATCGGCGCCCATTTTGACGCCCGTCCAGCCATTATTGTTGTGCGAGGCCGTGACCATGCCGCAGCAGGGCACATCCAGCTCAAATTGGGACCAGTATACCATGGGGCTCAGCGCAAGGCCGATATCCAGCACTTCCGCGCCGCCCTGAACCAAGCCCAACGTCAGCGCGTTCTTGATGCCACCGCTAATGGAGCGGAAATCGTGGCCAACCACGATTTTCGGCTCCACACCCAACTCGTGAAAAAGGGTCGCCATGCCGAGACCGAGGGCTTTCACGCCTTCAAGGTTCAGTTCAGGCGCCTTTTCATGGCCGATCCCATTGAACCACCAGCGTGCATCATATTCGCGAAAGCCTGTCGGCTTGACCAAGGGAAGGATCTCAAAGTCCAGCGTATTGGGTGCGATATCGGCGCGAGGTTTCGGCATCATGGCAGGAAAGTCCCCTTTATCTTAGACCTGTTGAGCGCGTTTTACAGAATTCCTTTCCAAGGACCACCTCTAGCCGCCAAATGTTGCAGTCATCTGACGCCTTGTGATTGGACCCCTCGAAGTGATTTAACCTAGCTGCCCGCCAGTTCTTGCCACCGCGATTGGATTACCGATGCAATTTATAGACCTTCAGGCTCAACGTCTTCGAATCGCAGAGAAAGTATCGACGGCCATAGATACCGTCCTGGAGCATGGTCGCTTTGTAATGGGGCCAGAAGTCGCCGAATGTGAACGCCAGCTTGCAGCGTTCTCAGGCGCTAAGCATGCCGTCGGATGTGCGAATGGCACCGAAGCGATCGCCCTGCCCCTGATGGCCTGGGGCCTCAGACCAGGCGATGCTGTGTACTGTCCGTCCTTTACCTTCTGCGCCACCGCGGAAGTCATACCGTGGCTGGGCGCATCGCCGGTGTTCGTGGATGTGCAGCCCGATACGTTCAATATGGACCCGGACCATCTTGAAGCCGCCATTGAGGCGACACTGGCCGAAGGTAAGCTTCAGCCAAAGGTGATAATCGGCGTGTGCCTGTTCGGCCAGGCTGCCGATTATCCTCGCTTGCGCGAAATCGCTGACAAGTTTGGCTTGAAACTGATTGCAGACAGCGCCCAAGGGTTTGGCACAACCATCGACGGCAAGCACCCGTCTGATTGGGCTGATTGCGTCACCACCAGCTTCTTTCCCGCCAAACCGCTGGGCTGTTATGGCGATGGCGGCGCCGTGATCACCAACAATGCAGCCTTGGCAGAACGGCTCGACAGTCTGCGTGTCCATGGCAAGGCGGTTGCCTCAGACATTGAAGGCGCAGATTTCGACCATGATCCAAAATATCTCAACATGCGGATTGGCATGAATTCACGCCTCGATACGATCCAGGCAGCCATTCTGATCGAAAAGCTCACTATATTCGCTGAAGAGATTGAAATGCGGAATGCGGTCGCGGCGCGCTATAATCACTTGCTGGCGCCCCATGTTTCAAGCGTCCCGTTCGTTGCAGACGACGTCGTGTCCACCTGGGCGCAATACACGATCGAGCATACTGACCGCGATGGCTTGCAAGCTCATTTGAGGACCCAGGGCATCCCTTCTGCGGTTTACTATCCAGTCCCAATGCACGTGAACGGGGCGTACACAGGGTTTCCACAGGGGCCAGGCGGGCTTCCTGTGACAGAACGTCTGGCAAAAACCGTGATGTCGCTGCCGATGCACCCCTATCTCAGCCACGAAGACCAGGATCGCGTTGCGGAAGCCGTTCGTAGCTTCAACGGTTAAAGCCGGTCTTTCCGGCCGTCGGCTTTCAGCTGGTTGATGATCGCCTTGACGTCTTGCGCTCTGTCTTTTGGCAGGATCAGAACAGACCCTTCATGGGCCACGACGATAAGATCAGTCACGCCGACCGCTGTGATCAGCGTTTCACCATCGCTGCGCAGATAGCAGCCATCCGTGTCGATTGCGATCACATCACCGGTGGTTTTTCTGTTAGAAAGGTCTGAAATCGCGCTCCAGGAGCCAATATCGTTCCAGCCGCACTCAATAGGGCCGTGCACGGCGCCGCGCTCGGTGTTTTCCATGACAGCGTAATCGATGGAGTCTTCATCGACTTTCCCAAACAGGTCGGGATTGAGAACCACAGCCTCGCCAAGGGGACGACCAGCCGACATCGCGGCAAGCGTACCATCCTGAATGGCGGGCGCATGGCGCAAGAGTTCGTCGATCATGGTCTGTTTTGAGAACAGGAAAATGCCGGCGTTCCAAGTGTAGCGACCATCCTTGAAATATGCGTAAGCCGTCTCTGGGTCCGGCTTTTCCTTGAATGCTTCCAGGGCGAACGTATCGCCTTCGATCGCATCACCGCGCAGGATATAACCAAAGCCGGTTTCCGCATGGGTGGGCTTGATCCCAAATGTTGTGATGAACCCCTCAGAAGCAGTCTCTGCCGCAGCGCCAACCGCGTCCCGGAAGGCTTGTGGATCGTCCATGTAAGCATCGGATGGCAGCAGTAGAACCAGCGCGTCGCTCTCATCGGGAATAGCTGCGGCCATGGCGGCAACAGCCGCCGTGTTGCGCCCAAATGGCTCTAGCAGAATCTTGCCCGGCGCTGCGCCAATCTCGGCCATTTGACCCTCGATCAACTCACCATATCGTTCGCCACCTATGACCGATGGCGCCGCAAACTCGAACCGTCCCGCGTGTCCACTAACGCGCGAGATCGTGTCCTGGAACATGGATTTCTCACCCAGCATGGTCCGAAATTGCTTCGGAAACGCCGCTCTTGAGACAGGCCAAAGCCGGGTGCCCGATCCACCTGCCATAATCACGGGATATATGCGCGCCATAATGGCCCCCTGTCCTGTTCCAATGCAATGCCTACGACTACAGGTGCGAAGGTTACAATTTCGATGCCGAAACGGCAGTGCTGCATTGGGGCTTTGCGATCCCCCCCGGCACTGCTAGCCACCGAAAGCTCAGCAACTCAAATGATCCGTATTCCAAATGACAGACGAAACCGATGATGATCTTGCTGTCGCCCGGCAGGTTATTGAAATTGAATCTACAGCTCTGAACGCATTGGCAAGCGGGCTGGACGAAGACTTTGTCCGCGCCGTCGATCTTGTCGTGGACACAAAAGGTTATGTTATTGTCGCGGGCGTGGGAAAGTCCGGCCATATCGGCCAGAAAATTGCGGCAAGCCTGGCTTCCACTGGCACGCCGTCTTTCTTCCTCCATCCGACCGAGGCCAGCCATGGCGATCTTGGCATGGTGCGCAGCGATGGTGTGGTGCTGGCGATTTCTTATTCGGGCGAGAGCCGCGAACTGATAGATCTCTTGCGGTTTTGCCGGGCGCAGGACGTGCCGCTGATCGGCATGACGCGGTCGCGCGAGTCTCTTCTTGGCCGCTACAGCAATGTCGTGTTGGAACTGCCTGTCCATGCCGAAGCCTGCCCAAATGGCCTGGCGCCGACAACCTCGACCACATTGAGCCTGGCCATGGGCGATGCTCTAATGGTGGCGCTGATGGCGCGCCGCGGGTTCAGCCATGAAGACTTCGGCACGCGCCATCCTGGTGGCAAGCTCGGCAAGTCCCTGCATACGGTTGCCGACTATTTGCAAGACCGCTCTGAACCGGTGCCGACCGTGTCATCAGATTCTGATCTTCAAATCGTAATCCAGGCGATTGCCGAAGGCCGCCAGGGCTGCGTTGCCGTGGTCGATGGCAACGGGGTGTATCAGGGCATCATTACCGATGGTGATCTCCGCCGGGCCATGGCCGAGGGCGGATTGGGCGGAACTGCAAACGCAATGATGACCCCCGGCGGCACAACGTTCGTGCGCTATGACCGAATGGCGCTGGTCATCGACACGATGACACGACTTCGGATTTCCAACGGATTTGTGCTCGAGGATGCCAAACCCATCGGCATGATACACACCAAGGATCTCCTCGCCGAAGGTTACATTTAGACCGGGATCGGCCCCTCAGCGGCAATCTCGTGCACGCGCTTGCACCGTTCCAGAAGCGGACGGGCGGATGTGATTGGCAAGCAACTTGGACCATCGCAGAGCGCAGCATCGGGGTCTTCGTGGAACTCCAGAAACACGCCATCCGCGCCACTTGCTACAGCCGCCGCCGCAATCACGGCCACGCCGTCACGGCGGCCACCGGTCGAGCCACCGGCCGTGCGCGGATCAGCGCCCGGCAGCTGCACAGCATGGGTCGCATCAATCGTCACAGGCACATCCAATGCCTGCATCGCCGGAATGCCAAGCATATCCACGGTGAGATTGTTGTAGCCAAAGCTCGCGCCGCGTTCACACAGGATGGTCGGGTTTACCGTGGTCACTTCGCCCACTTTAGAGACGATGTTCTTACAGTCCCAAGGCGCAATGAACTGGGCCTTTTTTACGTGCAACCAGCCGCCCGCGGCCTCAATCGCCGTCGCGCCGGCCACAATCAGATCCGTTTGGCGGCACAGGAATGCCGGAACCTGGAGGATGTCGGCCACTTCACTTACAGGGCCGGCCTGTTCAGCAGTGTGGTAGTCGGTCACGATGGGCACATCGAGGGCCGCTTTCACGTCGGCGAGGATTTTCAGCCCCTCCTCCAGACCTGGACCACGATATGACGTGATGGACGAGCGGTTGGCCTTATCGAAGCTCGCCTTGAAGGCATAAGGCAGTCCAAGCGCGTCGCAGGTCGCCTTAAGAGACTCGCCAACCCGCAGCGCCAGGTCACGGCTTTCAAGCACGTTCAGACCCGCCATAACAAAAAGCGGATGGCCCGTTCCA
The DNA here is from genome assembly GCA_039815055.1 of Pseudomonadota bacterium. Classification (GTDB taxonomy): domain Bacteria; phylum Pseudomonadota; class Alphaproteobacteria; order Caulobacterales; family Hyphomonadaceae; genus UBA5336. The sequence goes on from JBCCAA010000083.1 coordinate 6,821, forward strand.
ATCGACAGGCCGTGTGGGTTCAGAGTGAGGGCAGCGGGCATGGGCAAAGCTCTTTCAAACGTGGAAATGGATTAGATTGCGGCGCCAGGAAAGAAAAGAGCCCGCCTTGCTTCAAGGCCGGATATTCCAGGTGTCGAGGCGCGGCGGGCTGACATCCAGATCGATAATGCCATAGGCGCCAGTCTTCAATTTCAGTGGCTGGCCTCCTGTCCCATCGATCACATCCAGCACAAATCGCGCAACACCATTGCTGGTCACTGCAATCGTGTCTCCACTCCAGCCCGCGGCGTCTTCGAGGATATCGCGCCAAGCCGTTCGAAGGGCTTCAGTGTCAACGCGCCAACCTTCCGGCACCTTCGCCTCGGCCTCCCAGGCCGCAAGTGCGGCATCGCCAATCCGAGCAACGACATCGGCCTCCGGCACCCCTTCATCGGGACCGTAGTCGACTTCTCGCAACCGCTCGTCTTCACGAGCCGGTGCAATGGCGAGCCGGTTTGAAATCGCTGATGCCGTCTGCAGAGTCCGCTTCAGTGGCCCGCAAATCACGCATGGCGCATTGAGGCCGAGACCGACGAAATGGACAGCCAGTGCTTCAGCCTGCTTCTGGCCCGAGCTTGATAGATCAAGATCGGTTCGCCCACCGACCCTGAGGATCGTGTCTCCGGCGTCGAACGTGTTGCCGTGACGAACAATATACAACCGCGCCATGTCAGAGCGCCTCTAGTGGATCGCCGTGCTCAGCAATCAGCTTCTCGGCATAGACGGCATCTTCCGGTGTATCGACGCCCCACATTGACCGCGACGTAGGCTCCAACTCGATCGTCTGAATGGCGATCCCATTTTCCAGGAACCGCAGCTGTTCCAGTCCTTCCAGGGTTTCATAATGACCAACGGGCAAGCGCGTGAACGCCTCCAGTGCGTCGAGGCGGTAGCCATATAACCCTATGTGCCGGAACACCGGGCTAAGCTCGCCCTCTGCACGCAACTGGTCCTCCTTGCGGATTGCCGGCAGAACCGTTTTTGAAAACCAGAACGCCTTTCCGTCTGCGCCGCGAACACAGCTTGTTCCGCTAAATGGCTGGGTCTTCTTTTGCCCACGCACCGTGTCCAACCCGTCCCAACTGAGGCGAACAACCGGGGTGACAACTGGGGCGCCGGTCTCTCTTGCGGCGCCTATAAGCGCTGAGATGTGGTCCGGCAGCGTGAACGGCGCATCGCCCTGGAGATTGACGACGAAATCAGGAACTTCGCCCAGTGCCTGCGTCGCAGCAAGTGCGCGGTCCGTGCCTGACGGCAGTTCGGGGTCCGTCATAACAGAGCGCGCGCCAATCTGGGCGCAATGGTCTGCAATCCGATGGTCGTCCGTGGCAACAACTGCACTGATATCAAGCGCGCCCACAGCAACCGCCTCAGCAATCCGGTAAACCCGTTCCACCAGCGACCGGCCGGCAATCATCTGCAATGGCTTTCCGGGAAACCGGGTCGACCCATACCGGGCCGGCACGACGATCAGCGTTTTCATGGGCGCGCTCCTCGCTGAACGGCCTAGACCACGCGCGGATGAAATTGAAGTGCAGAGCACACCGACTTGCCCTTTCCCGCGCCCTGCCGGAAAATAGTGGCATGACGCAAACCATCGATCTCAACGCAGACTTAGGTGAGGGCTGCGGCTTTGATGAGGAACTGATGGAGCTGGTCTCCAGCTGCAATATCGCATGTGGAGGCCACACCGGCGATGACGCATCCATGCGCGCAGCGCTGCGACTGGCCAAGGTCCACAATGTGGCGGCAGGTGCGCATCCAGCCTTTCCGGATCGAGAGAATTTCGGTCGTGCCAAGTCGGCGCTCAAAGGCGCACCGCTGGAATCGGCACTTGCCCAACAAGTGAATGCGCTATCTCGGATCGCCAGGGAAGAAGGCATACGCCTGACCCATTTGAAAGCCCACGGCGCGCTCTACAATATGGCTGCGATGGACGCCGACTTGTCAGACAGCCTTGCCAAAGTGGCCGCGTCTCAACTGCCGGAGACGCGTGTTGTCGGGCCACCTGGTTCTGAACTGGAACGCGCTGCAAAGCGACGAGGACTGGCCTTTATCGCTGAAGGCTTTGTGGACCGAGCCTATGAAAAGACGGGGCAGCTGCGAGCGCGCTCCAAGTCCGGCGCCCTGCTCCTCGATGCAGCAAGCCAAACCCAGCAGGCAATGATGATGGCGACATCTGGCCTGGTTACTTCCCATGATGGTGAGGTGATGTTCCTTGCTGCCGATACGCTGTGCATTCATGGTGATACCCCCGGCGCTGTGGAAGCGGCTCGCGCGGTACACCATACGCTGAAGCAAAATGGCTTTGTGATATGCGCGCCCGACTGACCGCGGTCCAAATTGCTGAAGATGTGTTCGAAATCGCCGTCGATACCCCAGCAGATGCCCAGAGGCTTGCGCTTGAACTCCGAAAGATAGGGTTGGCGGAGGATGTAGTGGCCGGGATAAACCGAGTGGCGGTTTCCTTCGATCCTGCACGCCATGACCAGGTGATGGCATGGATGGATGATTTGCCGCAGACAGTACCCACGAATGAAGCCCCCCCGCCAGCGGTGGACATCCCTATTCAATATGGCGGCGAATTTGGGCCAGACCTCGCCAATGTCTGCGCTGCTTTGGGCATGACGCAAGCTGCGTTCGTCGATCTCCACTCCAGCTGTACCCACGCGGTGGACATGATCGGTTTTACCCCCGGCTTTACCTACATTTCCGGACTTCCAGACAGTGTTTCAGTTCCCCGGCTTGATATGCCCAGGCCCAGGCTGATTGCAGGGTCTGTGGGCATTAGCGGCGCTTTG
>JBCCAA010000032.1:0-36566 GCA_039815055.1 Pseudomonadota bacterium
CGCCGCTTGGTGATGCGCGACGCCGCGCCGGACGCACTGGCATTAGGTGCGCCAACCGGCATTTCAGGCGATTGGACGCTTGCCGGTGGCTTCCGCACCCTCCAAAGCCCCGTCGGAGAGTTAGACTGGTGGGGGTCCTGGTCGGGCAGCGATGCAAATCAGGGTGAGCTCGTCTGGTCAGGCGTAGACGTGCAAGCAGGCGCTGTATTGCAGTTTCAATTAAGCACGGGACCATCAGCGGGCGGGATGAATGTCCTTCTGCGATCGGAGACCGGAGAAATTCTCGACCAGGTCGGCATCAGCGTTGCTCAGAACAATTGGCTGCCGGTGGAGTGGCGTGTTGAGACAGATGTGGAGAATGCAGACATCGTTTTCTCCGACGCGGGAAGCGAGTGGGGGCAATGGATGGCTGTCAGCGATATTCGGCTGCAGGTTGCACCACAGTGACAGAGCCGTGCCAAGTCTGGCATGGGGACTCTCAACTTCCTGTCGGATGATCTGAATGGACAATAAAACCCAGAAAATCGTCGTGACGGGCGTTGCAGGGCTGATCGGCCAGAATTTGTGTTTGCGCCTGCATCGCGCCGGCTACAGCAATATAGTGGGGATCGACAAGGCGAAGGGCAATCTGGACGTCCTGCGCCGTATTCAGCCCTATGTGCGCGCCATTGAGGTCGATCTCTCTGAGCCCGGCGACTGGCAGGCGGAGCTGAAAGATGCCGATGTGGTTGTGCTCAATCAGGCCCAAATTGGCGGGCTGACGTATGAGCCGTTTGAAAAAAACAATGTCACCGCAACCCAGCGGATTGTTGAAGCGTATGATCCAGTACGCCCGCCTTATACCGTGCAAATTTCATCTTCTGTTGTGAACAGCCAGGCCGATGACTTCTACACCCGCTCCAAGACCGCGCAGGAAGCGTACTTTCGCTCAACGGGCCTGCCGGGCTGCGTATTGCGGCCGACACTGATGTTCGGCTGGTTCGACCGCAAGCACCTCGGGTGGCTGCGCAGGTTCATGGCGCGCGTGCCTGTGTTTCCGGTGCCCGGAAAGGGCGATTATATCCGACAGCCGCTGTATGCTGGCGACTTCTGCAACATCATCAACGCGTGTATACAGCAACGCCCGGTCGGCGAGGTATTCGATATCTCCGGACAGGAGAAAATCACCTATATCGACCTGATCCGTATCATCAAACGCGAGACTGGCGAGCAAACCCCAATTATGAAAATCCCTTACTGGATGTTCTGGTCGATGCTGGCGTCCGCCGGACTGGTACTGCGCGATCCGCCATTCACGACGAAACAGTTGGAAGCGTTGGTCATCCCGGAAGAGTTTCCGGTGATAGACTGGCCGGGCATTTTCAACATTCGTGCAACACCATTCGATGAAGCGGTGCGTGAAACTTTCGTTGATTCTGAGTTTTCCGATGTGGTTCTGGAGTTCTAGCCGTGGCTGATACGCAATCTGGAGAGGCGGTGCGCGACGTGGTCGTCATTGGAGCGGGCGCCATGGGCCTGGCTGCCGCTCATCATCTCGGCCGCGCTGGCCATAGCCCACTCGTCCTGGAGGCTGCACCAGAGCCGGGCGGCATGGCGGCCCATTCCGATTTCAACGGAATCTCGCTGGAACGCTTTTACCACTTTGTTTGTAAAACTGATTTCGACACATTCGACCTGATGGACGAACTCGGAATTGGCGACCAGATGGTCTGGAAATCGACCAAGATGGGATATTATGCCCATGGAAAAGTCCATGACTGGGGCAATCCGGTCGCCTTGTTGAAATACCCTCATCTCAACCCAATCGAGAAGTTCCGTTATGGTCTTATGGCCTGGTGGTGCACCAAGCGCAAAAGCTGGGATGGCGCCGAGCAGATGACTGCACCGGATTGGCTTCGCGCCTGGCTGGGGGAAAGCTGCTACCAGAAAATGTGGCAACGCCTGCTGCACCAGAAATTCTTCGAATACACCGATGTCATTTCCGCCAGCTGGATCGGCACACGGGTTCAACGGGTCGGCAATTCGCGCAAATCCTTGATGGAAGAGCAGCTTGGCCATATCGCGGGCGGGTCGCAGACTCTGGTTGATGCGCTGGTCGCCTCAATTGATGAGAGCGGCGGCGAGGTCCGATGCTCCGCGCCTGTGGCCAATGTCAGCGTTCGCGAAGATGGGTTGAAAGAAATCACCATCTCTGGCGGCGAGACCGTGCTGGCCCGAGAGATTGTCTCGACCGCGCCGCTCGCTGTGGCCGGAAAAGTGTTTCAGGGACTCACAGATGCCGAGCAAACGGCCTATTCAAGCGTCGATAATATCGGTTGTGTTTGCCTGGTCTATCACCTGGACCAGCCGGTCACTGGCAAGTTCTGGCTCAATCTCATGGATGAGGCCCACGCCATTCCCGGCCTGATCGAATTCTCCGCCCTGCGTGATTTCGAAGGCGAGACCATCGTTTATGCGCCCTACTATATGCCAGTCACGAATGAGCGCTGGGCCTGGAGCGATGAGGCGCTCCTGGACGAGGCGTTCGAGGCGATCAGGGCCGTGAATCCAGCGATCACGAGCAGGAATTTGAACGCTCGCCTGGCCAGCCGGTTGACCCATTCCCAGCCCATCTGCACCCCGAACTTCGCCGATACGCTGATGCCCATCGACACCAGCTTGCCGGGCGTACAGATCGCCGACACCTGCTACTATTATCCCGAAGACCGCGGCATTTCCGAGAGCGTTGGCTTGGCCAAAAGCATGGCGCAAACCGCCATTGATCGATTGGCGCCCGCACCGGCACTCGAAACCGCTTGATGGACGAGCGCATGCGGTTCTTGCGCTTTGTTCTCGTCGGTGGCGGGGCAGCAGCGGTCAACATCGCGTCGCGGTGGCTGTTAAGCTTTGTCACTGGCTATCAGGTCGCCATCGTGATCGCCTATCTCATTGGCATGCTCACGGCATTCATCCTGATGCGCATCTGGGTGTTTGATGACAGCGGTGACGGCGCTGGCAAGGAGCTTGTGAAGTTCGCCATCGTGAACGGTGTCGCCTTGCTCCAGGTCTGGGGCGTCAGCATGGGGCTGTTTCTCTACCTCTTGCCCGCCATCGGATGGACGTGGGAGCCGAAGCTGTTGGCCCATACAATCGGTGTGCTTAGTCCGGTGATCACTAGCTATCTCGGCCACAAATACTTCTCTTTCGGCGGGTCCAAGGCCGCCCCATGAGCGATACGAGCTGGCGCCACTTGGGGCTTGCAATGGTTCAGGCTCGCGCGATCCGTGTCGGACTGGTCGTCCTGGCCGTTACCGCCATCGGGACCGGAACATGGCTCGCCGCGCAGCGGCCAGATGTATGCGCATGGCTGGGGCAGGCGGAAGCGTTCGCCGCTGATCATTCTGGTTTTGCTTTTTTGGTTCTTTTCGTCTGGTCCGCGCTTGTTTTCCTGACACTGGCGCCGCTGGGCACGTCTACGCTGCTGGTGGCGAGTTATATCCTCGGGCCGCTTGCCGGACTTGTGCAGTTTGGATCTCTGGTGGTGTCCAGTATCATCTTGTTCGAGCTGTCGCGCGAGCGCAGTGACCATGCCTTGGAGGCACGCCTCGTACCGTTTCCTCGGCTGCACCGACTTGCCGGTCTGGCGCGCCGAAACGGGTTGAAGTTCGCCATCATAACGCGCGTGGCGCCGGTGATCCCCAGCGCAGCCGCCTGCCTTGGTGCAGCCTATTTCAATGTCAGCCGCCGCGACTTTTATCTGGGCACGCTGCTCTCAGGCTGGATACGACCTGCCATTTTTGCCGCTCTTGGAGCAGGAGCCGCCGCTTTGCCAGTATGCTTATGATGGTGGGGTTCAGAAAACAGACAGGCGATCAAAACCCTCACACTGTTCATGAGACAATTCCAGTATCCAAGCCCGCGACCGCGTTCCGTTAAACTGGACCGGCATTAGAAAAATAGTGTTGAAGGCTTCATCAGGGGCCAAACGAACCTCACCATTCAGCGCGATCCACTGTCCCCAATCTACTCCATTATCGACAAAAGTGATCTCGTTCACATCGCGAAACCCGTACCAGCCCCAATCCCCCGATGATGACGGCAGATCGGTGCCTTGATAAACTTGAGTGTCGCCGGTCGAATGGATCACTTCAATTTGCAGGTTATCGGTCGACGGACCGGCAATGAACTCGATGGCGACATTGCGAGTTGGCGTGTCGGGAGCGAGCCGTAGTGTCACTCGACCTGTAAAGTGATCCCTTGTGCCAGTTCCCAATGCCATTTCGCGTGTTGCTACAGTTCTGTTCGTGGCGTCACGGCTCGCTTCTCCTTCCAATTCGTATGAAGCGTAGAGAGTCGGCCAAGCCGTCACTTGATCAGGCGTGAATCGTGAGGCCTCCTGCACAGCAGGGTTGCGCATGTATGTTATGGCACGGTTCGTGAGCTGTTGAGGCGTAATCGGAGCATTGTTGACACAGGCTCTGGCCGCGCCTTGCCAATTCAACGGATCATGATGGCGGACATAGGTTCCCGACAAATTTAAAAGACTGCATCCGAGTGCCGCCGTAACCAGCGCGCGAGTGATATTGCCATACTCCGAAATAGCATAAAGCCCGATCCATGGAAGAACGATGTAGGTTAGGAAAAAGTAACGTGGACCAGCGCCTTGTGCATCAATCGCATTGATATCTATGCGCAAAAGCGTGACGCCTGTTGTGCCTAGAACCAAAATTAACAATGGGATCGCCCAATTGCGGGCAACCATTGCCCGGAAACAGACGGTGATAAGGCCTGCGAAAACAAGGCTGCCGAGGACCAGGCTAATCGGTGAATTGAGGTTCAAGACGAAATCGCCGAGAAATTTTTCGACCAGCATTATTACGGTCTCAAGAGGATACTGAAAAAACGCATCAAACAGTCCGCGTTCAGCGCTGTTGTTCCCGGTCGAGAACAGAAAGCTCAATTGTAATAGGCTGACGAGCAGGGCAAGTGCGACGCCGAGACTTTCACGTTTCGTATCGAACGCGATCAGCCGGAGAATAAATACTGGCGTAAGGGCAATGATCAGCGGCGATGATAACCCGCCGATGACGATTAAACTTCCCTGAGCGAGCCACCTGCCGGCGTCGGGCTTCCACAAGACCGCAAGCATTCCAAGAATTGATGTTTGCCAGAACACATACTCGCCAATCGCTATGATCTCCGGATCGCTTGGCACCAATACAGGTGCCAGCGCAGCCAGAAACCTGAAGTGCAAAAACGTCGGTGACTTGAGTATCGCTACACTTACCAGGGTTGTGATCAATATTGTATAGAAAAGTGATGCTTCAGGATAATACTCGAAGCTCGTCAAATAGCTGAGCAATGCCACCATTTTAGACGGAACGATCAGATAGCCATTGACATGGTCGAAAAGAAACAGGGGTCCGTTTTCCAGGAATTGCGGGAAGAACTGCACACCCTCTTCCACCCAAACGCCTGCTGAGAAAAGCTGGTCCGGACGGCGCGTCAAACAGACGAACGTCACCAAGACAAACAGGATAGCGGCGGGATGGCGACGAAGCAGTCGGGACACATCACTGTTGAAGAGAGAATGCATGTGTTCAGCTATGTGTCCGCTCAGTGTGTTGAGATTAACCTAGGACAGGACTTTGTCACCGTCGCGATGAAGTTTAATTTGATAACGCTGAGGCGACTTATCCTTAATCGATGGTCTCGCTCGCGATAGACATGATTTTGCCTTGAAATGGTGAATTTTTAACGGTCCTATTGCCGTCGGTGAAGTTCCTTGTTTGCTGTTGTCCGAAGCTGTGATCTTGATCTGAAAAACCTTGTAAATGGAGATGAATGTGACGCTTCGACTGGTATCTGGTTTTGGGTTGGCCTGCATGGTGGCTGCGTGTGGGGGGGCCGGGCAAGACGCAACGGAAATCGGCGCGGATGCGGGTCCAGCTCACGTTTCGGATGAACCTGTTGACGCGCCGCAAGTTCGGGAAATTCCTGAAAATACCGTCATTTCCGCGACAGAAGACAGTCTCGGTGACACCCTGCCGGTTGACGTATTGCGGTCTGGCGGTGTGGTTGATGATGGATACTTTGTCCGAATGAAACCAGATTCCGAATTGGTTGACGGGATCGTCGGATCGTACGGTATGAACGGTGATAGTGATACCGGTACAATTGAGTTTACGTTTGAGCCCGACGTTCTGACCATTCCCATAGTGCTTCCGATTATCACCGGCCCTGACCCGTCTTCGCTCGATGTACGCGTCGTATGCGGTGAATATACCAGCGACCTCGATCTGGAGGGCAACCAGAATTGGGCCTGGCGCGAAATACCCACGGCGTCTTGTTCGGGTGATAATCCCGCGACTGTGATTGTGGAAGACACAGGTTCGGAATGGGGCCAGTGGATTGCCGTTGGCGCGCCGCGTCTGTTGCTAGAAGAGTCCTAAGGCGAACCTAGAGCTTCGTCCGGTGAATCATGGGCACGGGCAGGGCGCGGATGATCAACATTACAAAACGCCAGAACCACGGCGAGTAAATCCGGCTGCGTTTCTTGTCGACCGCTTTGGCAGTTGATGCAGCGATCTGTTCTGGCGTCGCCCAAAGCGGCCCGCCTTTGCCTTCGATATGATCGGTCATCGGCGTGTCGATGAAGCCAGGCTTTGCCAGAGTAACCGAAATGTCGCTGTGTTTTGCGGCGCGGTGAGCCATACCTTCGGCAATTCGCTCGAGCGCGCCTTTGGTTGCGCCATAGAGATAATTGCTTTGACGGCCGCGGTCGCCCGCCACAGATCCAATGATGGCCAGCCGACCTGTTCCAGCCGTTTCAAAAGCGGCCATGAGTTTTTCCGCCCACAGCGCTGCGGACACCAGATTTACATTTAGCAGAGACACAAGCGCTTCCGCTGAAGCCTGCTGCTCGGTCTGGTCGCCCAGAACGCCATAGGCGAGAAGCGCCTCGCCGGGCACACCATGGCTTGTGGATATCTGGTCCCAAAGTTTCTCGACAGATTCTGGGTCGCCGATCTCGCCGGAACAGATCAGCGCTTCAGACGCGCCGCGCGCTTTCAGGTCTGCGGCTATGTCTTCCAGCGCTTCCGCCCGGCGCCCTGCAAGAATGATCCGGCAGTCGCCTTCTGCGGCGCGCAGTCTGGCATAGGCTTTCGCGACGGCTGATGTGGCACCTAGGATCAAGATGGTTTTCACGCGCAATGCCCCTTTAGGCTTAGGCGGACACCCGCCGCCAGAACGAAGACGAAAATGCCGGATCACGGGCCGCTTCAAGTTCAACCCATCTAGGATAGGAAGCCTTAAAAAACTCTGCTGACATGCGCCCGTCCTTGGCTGGATACGTTCGACCGCGATGATCGGCCGTGATCTGATCCAACTCATCAAGCAGTTTCAGCGTTTTCGGGCCCTTATTGGCGAAATCCAGAGCGAGCGACACGCCCTCACGGCAAAAGGACATTACGCCGGGTGAGGATTCCGGCCCATGAATCTTCAGCACAGCCAGGAATGAGCCCTGTCCACTTTTGCCGATGGCGCGCAGCAATTCTGTTACTCCGTCGCGGCCAGCGTCTGGCGGGATCAGGCTCTGGTGCTGGTAGAAACCGCGACTGCCATACAGCTTGTTCCAGTCCTGTATCGCATCGAGCGGATAAAAAAACGGGTCGTAGGATTGCTCGCCGGTGAAACGGGCGCCTGGGCGATTGCGATAGAGCCAGTTGAAGGCACCAATGCTGAGCCGGTTCATCATAAAGGCCGGCGTCGTCATTGGCCATTTCAGCCCTTTTTTCCTAAGGGCGGCGTTTAACGGACCCTCACTGGCAAATCGCGCGCGTGTGAATATACCTCTCCCGAGGTGCGCGCCCGACGCGAAACAATCCACCCAGGCTACGGTATAGGGCCAGTCTGCGCTGGTCAGGCTGAGGTCAAAGAACCCGTCAAGGGAGTCAAAAGCGAGATTTTCCACGTCCATATTGCTGGAGGCGATGGGTTGGAGCTGAATCTCAACCCAATCGATGAAACCGGTGAGGCCGAGCCCGCCAATCGTCAGGGCAAACAGGTCTGGATGTTCATCCCGCGACAGCGTCAGCGGCCCGCGTTCGCTGTGGACAAGGCCGACAGCAAGGACATGCACGCCGAAACTGCCGGCCTGATGATGGTTTTTGCCATGGACATCATTGGCCACCGCGCCACCCAAGGTCACAAATTTCGACCCTGGTGTGACAGCCACGAACCAGCCGCGAGGGATTGTAACCTGATGCAGGTCAGCCAGGCTGAGGCCAGAGCGAGCCCGTATCACGCCGGTGTCCCAATCGGCCGTCAAAAAGTCATCCCGGCGGGGTGTGAGCAACAGGTGACCACCGTCATTGAGTGCGACATCGCCATAAGACCGGCCAAGACCATGGGCCAGGATCGGGGCGCCTTTTTCCGCTACCCGGTTGAGATCCAACGGCCCCGTTGACGGCAGGGCGTGAACATCATGGTCGAAACTGTGTGCCCGGCCCCAGCTTAGAACAGGCTTTGCCATACCGGCCTCGAAGTTTCGAAGAGTACCAGGCTCGTCAAAAGCATCAACGTTAGCAGGCTGGTCCGGTCCTTTACGGCAAACAGAACGGGATCGTCATTCATTTCCCCCCGCGCTGTGAGCAGCCAAAGTCGCATCAGCCAGGCGATCAACACGCCGGCAAGGCTCAGTACGATCCCGCTGTTCTCAATAACCCGCACATCGGCAAGCAATCCATAGGTGAGAAAGGCAATCACCGAACCGACGGCGCAGGCTACGCCAAAGGCCAGCAGGACCGGCGCATCATCGCTGCGGTATCCCCGTCCGCTCACAAGCCCTTTTTGCGCCATCTTGACCACTTCCACGTAACGTTTGGTCAAGGCCAGCGATAGGAAGAACATGCCGATAAACGTAAGCAGCCAAATTGACGGGGGCGCATTCACGAGGATAGCACCGGCCACCACGCGTACACCGAACAGGCAAGACAAGACCATCACATCTACAACGACGATACGTTTCAACCGGAACGAATAGGCGAGTGTTATGACGGTGTAGCTTGCGGCCACAAATCCGAAGGTGATATCCAAAAAGAACGCCCCGATCAGGCTTCCCAAAACCAGCGACAATGCGGCGACACCTGCCAGCGGCACGGATAGGGAGCCCGATGCCAGCGGTCGCTTTTGCTTGCTCGGATGCTTGCGATCATCAGGAATGTCGAACAGGTCGTTGATAATGTACGTGCCGCTGGCGAGTAGTGACAGACACAAAAATCCTGCAATCACCTCGATGCCATTGATCCAGCCCAACTGTGAAATTACCAGACAAGGCACCATGAAGATCAGCAGGTTCTTCATCCATTGGTGCGGGCGCATCGCCTTCAGCAAGGCGCGCCAGGGGCCGCTGCCCTCTACGATACGCACCAATTCTATGGGCGTGTCGTCAGCTCTTTTGAGCCGGAAGGCTCTAGACGGTGCGTTGAAGCCGTATCCACCTTTGGATTCGCGCCATACGGTGATGTCCTGGTTGGAGTTTCCGGCATACTGGAAGCCATCTGGATGACGCTCGGCCACATGGTCGGCCTTTCGCGAGGAGACCAGATTTGTTGGTGGAGTGCTGCCCTTTGCGTGGGAGAATACGCCGAGATGGGAGGCGATGCGTTCGACCAGCTCATGGTCGGAACCCGAGACCAGTTCAACGTCGCCACCGGTTTTGCGGTGGGCTTCAATCAGGTCGAGCGCGGTCGCTGAATAGGGTAAGTGTTCAGCATGGATATGGTCCCCAACGCGTTCGACCAACCAGCGTTTTCCGCCCGATCGACTGCGGATAAGCTGGAAAATCGCCAAAAGGAACAGATGCGGGTACCAGCGCATGCAGAGCACGAGTAATTCGTGCGTCAGGTCGTTGCGGATCAGCGTTCCATCCAGGTCGAACACAAGAGGCAGAGGCTTGGAGGCCTCTGTCATCGCGGCTCTTAGTGGACCTGAAGGAGTGGCCAAATCCGTCATGCATCTTTCCCGGCTAGCCTTGGACGATGGGCCGTTAAAGCCCAGCTCTGTCAAGTGACTACAAGCCTAAAGTGCAGCTGCTTCAGTACCACGAGACTCTAAATGACGCCTTTGGACTCCAGCCAGGCCAAGATTTCACTCGCGCCTTCTTCAACGGTATTTCGTGTTGTGTCGATGATGACCTCGGCATTCTTGGGAACTTCATAAGGGCTGTCGATGCCCGTGAAGTTCTTGATCTCGCCAGCGCGGGCTTTCTTGTAGAGCCCCTTCACATCGCGGTCTTCGGCGACAGCCAGCGGCGTGTCCATGAAGATTTCAACGAATTCGCCCTCGTCCATCATGTTGCGAGCCATTTGCCGCTCAGACCGGAAAGGCGAGATAAAGGAAACCAGCACAATCAGGCCGGCATCCGCCATGAGTTTGGCCACATGGCTGACCCGGCGAATATTTTCCACCCGGTCAGCATCTGTGAATCCAAGATCGCGGTTCAGGCCGTGGCGCACATTGTCGCCGTCCAGCACCATTGTATGGCGCCCCTTGGCGAAAAGCATCTTCTGAAGCTCGTTGGCGATGGTGGATTTACCGGAGCCTGACAGACCGGTGAACCAAAGTACAACCGGTTTCTGGCCTTTCTGTTCGGCCAATGCGTTCTTGTCGACTTCCAGCGCCTGCCAATGGATGTTGGAGGCGCGCCGCAGGGCGAAATCGACCAGACCGAGGCCAACCGTGTTGTTGGTGATTCGGTCGATGATAACAAAACCACCCATTTCCCGACACTCGGTGTAGGGATCGAAGGCAATCGGTTCATCGAGCGCCATTGTGCACACGCCAAACTCATTGAGCTCAAGCGTTCGAGCAGGCTCATCGGTAAGAGTGTTGATGTTCACCGCATATTTCGGTGCATTGATGGTGACCCGCGCCGTCTTCGCGCCGATCTTCATGATGTACTTCCGGCCGGGCAGTAGGGCGTCATCCGACATCCACAACACCCGGATCTGGAACTGATCCGAGACTTCTGGCGGGCTTTCTGCGGATGCGATCACATCCCCGCGCGAGCAGTCGATCTCGTCGGTCAGCGTAACGGTTACGGACTGACCGGCAACGCCTTCTTCCAGATCACCTGTCATGGTGACCACGCGTTCAACCTGGCTTTCCTTTCCGCTGGGCAGGACCTTGATCCGATCGCCCGGTTTAACGCTGCCATTCACGATCTGGCCAGAGAAGCCGCGGAAATCCAGGTTTGGTCGGTTCACCCACTGAACCGGCATCCGGAACGGCGAGTCATGGCGCATATCGTCGACCGGGACGGTCTCCAGATATTCCATCAAAGATGGACCTTCAAACCAGGCCGTATTGCCTTGGGGGGCTGTGATGTTGTCCCCCTTGAGGGCCGACAGCGGAATGGGTTCAATTTCCAGGTCCGGGCCCAACTCATCGGCAAAGGCGTAGAAATCAGCCACAATCTCATCAAAGACCGCCTTGTCGTAATCGACCAAATCCATCTTGTTGATGGCCAGCACCATGCGGCGAATGCCCAACGAATATGTGATGAAGGCATGGCGGCGGGTTTGAGTCAGGATTCCACGACGTGCATCGATCAACAGGATCGCTACATCGGCTGTGGACGCGCCGGTAGCCATGTTCCGGGTGTATTGTTCATGGCCGGGCGTATCGGCCACGATGAATTTGCGTTTCTCGGTAGAGAAGAAGCGGTAGGCGACGTCGATCGTGATGCCTTGTTCACGCTCGGCCGCCAGACCGTCCACCAACAGGGCAAAATCGATGTCCTGGCCCTGGGTGCCAACTTTCTTGGAGTCCGCTTCCAGCGAGGCCAGCTGGTCTTCATAGATCATCTTTGAATCGTAGAGCAGGCGGCCGATCAGTGTTGATTTGCCGTCATCCACCGACCCGCAGGTGATGAAGCGCAGCAGGCTTTTCTGTTCGTGGCCTTCAAGATAGGCAGCGATATCGGTGGCGATGAGATCGTCATTCAGGCGCATCAGAAGTAGCCCTCTTGTTTCTTCTTCTCCATCGACGCCGACTGGTCGGAGTCAATCACACGGCCTTGCCGCTCTGAGGAGGTGTTTAGCAGCGTCTCCTGGATAATCTCATCCAGGGTCTTGGCCGTGCTGGCAACGGCACCGGTGAGAGGGTAGCAGCCGAGCGTGCGGAACCGAACAGATTCGGTTCTTACCGTTGCCCGGAGGTCTTCTGGCACGCGGTCATCATCAACCATAATGGTCACACCATTCCAGTCCACCACCGGGCGTTCATCGGCGAAGTAGAGGGTCGGGATCTCGATGTTCTCGCGGCGGATGTACTGCCAGATGTCCAGCTCGGTCCAGTTGGACAGCGGGAATACGCGGATACTCTCGCCCTGGCGCTTGCGGGCATTGTAGACGTTCCAGATTTCGGGACGCTGGTTTTTCGGGTCCCAACGATGCTCGGCGGTGCGGAACGAGAAGATACGTTCCTTGGCGCGTGATTTTTCCTCATCGCGCCGCGCCCCGCCAAAGGCGGCGTCAAATTTGTGAATATCGAGAGACTGTTTCAGAGCCTGGGTCTTCATCACATCCGTGTGAAACGAGGAACCATGGCTGAAAGGGCCGACGCCGTCTTCGACACCCTGCTGATTGATGTGGACGATCAGTTCCATACCAACTTCTTCGGCGCGTCGGTTTCGGAACTCGATCATTTCCCGGAACTTGTAGGTCGTGTCCACATGCATGAGCGGGAAGGGCGGGACGGACGGATAGAACGCCTTTTGCGCCAGGTGGAGCATGACAGAACTGTCTTTGCCCACTGAATAGAGCATGACGGGATGTTCGGTCTCAGTAACGACCTCCCTCATGATGTGAATGGCCTCGGCCTCAAGGCGATCAAGGTGTGTGAGAGAAGACATATGTCTGTCCTTTCCTCAACATGCCGCTCGAATGAGCGATGATGTATAATGATATCTGTGGACGTCGGCAGACTAGACTGCGGTGAAAGAAGAAGAAGTGAAAACGCGCGAAATGCCGAATTCGCTGATTGCGGCCTTAGCCACTATAAAGACAGAATCCGCCACCCAAATCTCCGCAAGCTACCCACCAGAAAGGTTCTGGGCTTCGTATAACCATAACGAAATGGAAAACCAGTCCGTGGTTGATGAAATTCAGTTCCGGATGAAGAAAAACTGAATAAGGTTCCGAAATGGGCACCGCTGACCTGCAACAAAGCATACGGCAAAACTTGGAAATCCACGGGCCGATGCTGGGCAAGGAACTGTGTGAGCGCCATGGCGAGACGTCCTATCTTGCAATGTGGCAAGCCTGCTATTCAGATCTGACGATCCAGATTTCCCACTTTTCTCGATATTATCTTCGCTATGACATCACGCGCGACGACTATGTGCGGCTGTCTCCGTCAATCCTGCGGGATTTCCTGTCGTTCACACTGTTTTCCCTGCCAGTTCAAAGGGATGCTGTGATCGCGCGACAGGTTGGATTGTCCAACCACCACCGTGAAGTGAGCATTGTAAAAATCAGGATAGCCCAGACCCTGCTCGTGGACATTCTTGGCTGGTTGCCGCCCACGCATGTGCAAAAGGTATGTGCCTTTATTGCCGGAGACCTTGCTTACTTTCTTGGCCATGACGAGCCTCGAAAAGTGAAACAGACCGGTGATCTGGTGAACGGCTCTGACATCGACATCATTATTGTTCATGAAGGCCTTGATGATGACGCCATCCGCCGGATCGATGACGACATGCTCACGGCAAAACAATTCTATCTGCGAAGCCCCATGCACCGTCACGAGGTCGACTACATCTGCAAGCCGCTTTCGCGCATGTACGATCAGTTTGCCTACGACGATATTCATCAGAAAATTGCGTCAAAAATCGTCTATGAGTCGCTTTTCCTGGCCGGGTCGCTCGAACTTTATGGGCGTGTCCGAGATGAGATGGAGGCGTCCGGCGCGCAGATGAAAATCGAAAACGACTTCGATTCAGGATTGGCGCAACGCAAGGACGCCATGCAAACCCTGCTCAAATGCGACCCGAATGCGCTCACCGAGAATATTGAATCGCTTTTCTACTTCTCTCAGGAACGTATTGAATTCACGTGATTTTAAGGCGCTAAAGCCCCCAGTCGCGCATCAGGATCTGAGCGAGGCGCCCGGTCCGCTGACGCACAACATCGGCCGTCCAGGCTTCTTGATGCTCCAGGTCACGAGTCAAGGCGAAGTGGGCGGCGCCAGAACCATTGAAATAGACCTTCTTCTTGGAGCGGTAATCCAGCCGATCCGCGAGTTGATTGTCTGAATGGGGTAGCAGGATAAAGTTGCCGAGCGTATCGCAAAGCTCCCGGCGCTTGGCCGGATCTGGCCACACCATATGCCAATAACTGCCTTCTCCCGGGTTTCTGGGAAGAACGTGTTCCACCGTGGCGTCGGCTTCCGGGGGCAATGTTCGCCCACCATCGAGCGCGGCATTCAGGCGAAGCGCCATAGCGCGCCGTTGGCCGAACGTTGCAAAACGGCCCTCTAGTCGCTCGCGGATGCGCCGCACTTCATCGCGCGAGATGGAGAGGGGACTGTTCTTGGAGAACAGTGTCTGCGGCGAATCCAGCGCTTCCACCACGCGTTTGTAGCGACGATCACGCTGGTCTTTTTTCGGTACAATGAGCTGGAGTACGAATGAAAGCCGTTCGAGTTGTTGAAAGAACTCTACAGCGGAGCCTGTCTGATCGCGGTGTTGGACGAGAAATTTCAGCGCCGGTGCGCGCCAGCTTTGATGGTCCAGAGCCCGCATGCGATTCACATAGGCGGCCACGGCGTTGGACAGGTCTCCGAACTGAACTTTCCCGGTCGTGATCTCCAGATATGCCGTCACATGCCGGGGCAGAATATCATCCAGGAAAGGGCGCGCCCCGACTTTCGGAATAACGCTTTGGCGGAGCCCCGCTATGAGGTCCCCTTTGGCGGAGCGATCATATAGCACGCGCAACTGGCGCAACAGATCATCGAAGGCGGCCCCGCCAATTAGCGCTTCATACTCGGCCCATTTTGCACCGTAGCGATTGGCTTCTTCCAGCGAGAGTTCGGCGCGTTCGAAAATGTCCGTCTTTATGATGTCATGGGCGTTCGGCGCTTTCCCGCGGTCATTCAGGACCCGAAAGACCTTGTATCCCATGTCCCGGTTTTCCACCGTGACCTCCACCATGGCGCAGCGTGTGACGATGGTATCGGCCAAATGGCGACGTTCGTTCTCGGGCAGTTTCTCAAGTTCGCGTGCAAAGCCAATGGCGACGTCGGACATTCGGCGCTGGCTCGCGCTTTCGTGGGGCTCGTCTCGCACCGTGTGGGCGCGCCCCGGACTTTGGATCGTGGCTCTGAAAAAGTCGCCATCAAGATGATTGAGCACAAGCCGCCAGCCCGCCGCAGCGTTTGGCGTGGCGCTTATCGCGATCAGGTCGTGGAGCGCTTTTGCGCGCGCTTGATCGGTCTCCAGGTCGCGCAAAACCGCAAGGAGTATGGTCAGCGTTGTCAGCCTTTGTTGTCCGTCAACGATTTCGGTCGCTTGTCCGGGTTCATTTACGATCACCACAGCGCCAATGAAGTGGACAAGCCCGGACTCCATCGCCTCCGTCAGATCGGCGAGCAGCGCCATCGCTTCGCGCTCACCCCACGAGTAGCTGCGCTGATAGGCGGGAAGCGCGAGCCGCCTTTCGGGCCCGAGCATCTGCGCTACATTCAGCGTCCGCGACCCGATACCTATTGCCTGAAGCGATCTGTCCATAATTTCATCGCTAGCGGTTTCGCTGCGGGCGCTCAACACGGTTTTGTGATCGTGACTGCTGATTACGGGTAGAGTGTGACAGGAGGACCACTGATGAATTGGTCAGTGGTGCTGCCATGCCCATTGTGCGCGCTTCATGGCTTGGAATCAGAATAAGGGTGAAACGTGGTTGAATAAGGTTGCGTCGCCATGGTGCGGGCTTTTGGACTTTTCATTGCGCTCTGGGCACTCGCCGCGTGCGGCGACAGCGCACCTGTCTCCGCGCTGACCGAGTCGGCAACGTTGGACATAGCGCCGACAGATTTCGCCCTTGTTCGGTGTTCGGAGACTGCGGAGTCAGTGCCATGCCTGGTCATTCATGCTGGCGGCAAATCGGTGCTGATCGGGGCGCCGGCGGGCGCATTGGCCTCGCTGCAACGCCAGGGCATTGAGGTGCCAGACATGGTGTTGTTGCCAGATTTGATGCCCTCTAGTCTGAACGGGTTGGTTGAATTGCGAAACCAGACCTGGCAGGCGGGCAGGCTAGGCCCTTTGCCGGTGATCGGTCCTGTCGGAACCCGAGAGGTGACCGCGCATTTGAACGCAGCCTTCGTGATCCCCGATGCGGAGCGCTTTGCCGTTAAGCCGCCGCCTGGGGGATTTGAAGCGGCGCTGATTGCGGGCGCCGACGCGCCGCCTGCTGAAGGGTTTGATACCGGTGATCTAAAGGTCCTGGCGGTCCCGTCGCCCACCGGAACACTCACCTTTCACGTGGAATATGGAGGAAGGCGACTTGTTCTTGGGACGTGCGACAGCTCGGATCAACCAGTTGCAGACCTTGTTGTTTCAATGGTCTGCGACGGCGCGATGCGCAGCTATGACTGGCCTTTCGAGACGCCGATGACCAAGATTTCGACGATGATCGAATAGAAACAAATATGTTCAAAGCAGCGGAAAACAGCGTATAGGCTGCTCAACCCTTTGAACTTCGGGTAAAACGTTAACTTCTGGGCACTATCGATTAAGCTTTGTAGGCGTAGCAATCAGGTTTGGGGCATGAAGGCGTTTTTGTTTCTGGTGTACATCGCCCTGGGCGCAGGTGCAGGCTGGGCGGCATTCACCTATGGCGGTTATGAGCTTCAATTTGCTGGCATTGGCGGCGCGCTCATCACGTTGGCCTTGGGCCAGGCACACCTGTTTATCTCCGGTGGGCGAGACGAGTCTATTGATACGCAACTGGCTGATGTAGGCGCAGCCCAGGACAGCAGTTCGCGCCGGATCGACGTGCTTGAGGCACGCACCGATGCCGTGGAGACGACCGTAAAGCATGAGTTGACTGAGCGCCGCGATGCACTTGTGAGTGAAATGAAACAGCTGGAAGGCCTCATTGAACGGCTGTCAGACAGCTTCGAGGCGAGGCTAACCGGCGCATCAGAGACCGGCATCAACGCCATTCCTGGCAACGGTGCAATGGCCGTGGGGCGCCCTGTGCCTGTGGACGCTGCACTTCGCGACGTGAAATCTGCCTTGGACGACGCCCGGGTCGACCTTCACCTTCAACCCATTGTGTCCTTGCCGCAAAGACGCGTGTCTTTCTATGAGGGACTTACGCGCCTGCGCCGTGAAGATGGCTCTCTTATACTCCCAGCAGAATTCCTGGACGCCGCGCGCCGCGCACGTCTTCTTGGCATCATCGATACGTTGACCTTGTTCCGCTGCGTCGAGATCGTCCGCCGTCTTCATCGCAAAGACAGGCGCGTCGGCGTGTTTTGCAACATTTCGGGCACATCTTTGGATGATGACCAGTTCTTCCCCTTCTTCCTGGACTTCATCTCCCAGCACCGCGATCTGTCGGGCGCTGTGATTTTTGAGATGCGCGCTGATCGTTTCGAGCAGCGCTCACGCCAAATGCGCGAGAACATGGACAAGCTGGCCGCGCTCGGCTTTCGCTTCTCCCTCGACCATGCCTCGACGCTGGCGTTGGATTTGCCGCGACTTCAAGATGCTGGCGTGCGGTTTGTGAAGTTTGATGGCGGTCAGCTAATCGACCAGTTGCGCGACCCCAAAGGCCCGCGTCCGACCTCTTCGATCCTGGCGCAGATCAGCGGAGAGGATGTGTCGGCAGTGTTCTCACGATATGGCGTCACCATGATCGCCGAAAAGCTGGAAGACGAAGCTGGCGTCGTTGAGATCCTCGAATATGGTATCCCCTATGGCCAAGGCCATGTTTTCGGGTCGCCGCGGCCGATCAAGGCCTCATTGATGGAAGAAACAGCACCGCCGAGTGATTTTCGGCGCCGGATTTCCACCTTCGGTTAAATCGCCTGTGCTAAAGCGCCGCCATGAGTAAAGTGCTTGTAACGGGCGGAGCAGGCTATATCGGCTCCCATGTAGTGTATGCCTTGCTGGATGCGGGCGAGACACCTGTTGTCGTCGACAATTTGACCACCGGAAACGCATTTGCGGTGCCATCTGAAGTGCGGTTCGCGCGATTGGATGTCGGCGACGAGGCCGGTATTATGGCGCTGATCCGCGAGGAAGGCATCGACGCGGTCATGCACTTTGCGGCCTTCAGCCTGGTGGCCGAAAGTACTGAACGCCCGCTCGATTATTACATCAACAACACCGCAAACACGGCCAAGCTCTGGCGGGCCTGCCAGCGTATGGGTGTCAAACATGTCGTGTTTTCATCCACGGCTGCGACCTATGGCGATGTCGGCCTTGAGCCCGTTGCGGAAGAGGCCGAAACGCGGCCCGTCAATCCATATGGCTGGTCGAAACTGTTCAGTGAACAGACCCTGCACGACGCCTTGCAGACCAGCGATATGGAGGCGGCGATCCTGCGCTATTTCAATGTCGCGGGCGCCGATGCTGCGTTGCGGACCGGGCAAGCCACCCATGTTGCGACGCACCTTGTGAAAGTGGCGGCCGAGGTAGTTGTTGGCAAACGGACCGGCATGACGATCAATGGCGACGACTACGCCACGCCGGACGGTACGTGTGTACGTGACTACATCCATGTTGTGGACCTTGCGAACGCCCATTTGGCTGCGCTGAACTATTTGCGCGGTGGGGGAAGCACACTGACGCTGAATGCGGGGTATGGTCACGGGCTTTCGGTGAAACAGGTGGTCGATGCCATTGGACGGGTGACTGGCTCTCCTCTGGATGCCCCCATTGGGCCGCGCCGGGCAGGTGATCCAGCGTCCATCGTGGCGGATGTCGGCCGGATCAAACAGATCCTAAACTGGTCCCCTATCCATGACGATATCGATGAAATCGTTGGCTCTGCGATTGCCTGGGAACAAAAGCTGCTTGAGATCAAGGAAAAGCGCTAGCAGCGGTCCAGGTCGCCCAATCATCGGCATCATCAATGTCGATCAGAGAGGGCAGGCGGTGCACCGAGACGCGTACTGGCACGTTTGCCATGATGTCCTCAAGGGTTTGTGGATGAGACCAACGTACCTCGCTAAAAGGATGGTTTGCTTTCAGTCCTTTCCACAGACCCAGAAGCCAGAATCCGCCATCTCTGGAGGGACCAACGGCAACCTGACCCGGTTTGGTCGCTTTGATCGCCCGCCAGATCAGACGCGCTGAGATGTTTGGCGTATCTCCGCCAATAAAGATTACGGGTCCGCGCGGCGCAGCCTCATAGGCGCGTGCGAGTCGGTCGCCGAGATCGCCCGGACCTTGTGGGATACGGGGCAGGTGCCGACCTGAGGGCGTGAATTCGGCCCATACCGATTTTGCCGGCGCCGTGCTGATCACTGCGGTCCAACGTGGGTCCGACGCGGCCTTGAGACTTCGCTCCAGCGTAAACCGCGCAATGCGGCGAGCCTCTGTCCGGTTCAGGCTGCGGGCAAGCCGCGTCTTTGACAGACCCATGCGTGGCGGTTTGGCGAAGACAAAGACGGTGGCAGTCATGTTCCTGCCACCAACTGGCGCAAGTCTGGTCATTGGTCTAGCCACCGGGTGGAGGAGGCAATTGAAAATACGGATCGTTTCAGCCGTGTCGGCCTGCGCAGCTCTAACAGCTTGTTTTGCGTCCGAGGAATCCCTAATTGCCGATGGAGAAGGGGTCTTGCCGGTCGACAGTGCGATCACACTATGCGTCGAACAAGACAGTCCCTGTTTGGAGCTTGTGGTGGACGGTGACGGCTATTCAAGCGCACCTGGCACACCGCAAGACCAATCTGGCCGCGTGCGATTTGCACCGCTTACCCAACGCGCGGGCCGACAGGTTTTCATCCTGGAGGTCTGGCCCGAGGGAAGCGGCGGCTATTTGTATCTGATTGCCCGTCGACACCCGTCACCCATTATCGACCGGTCCAGCCTGCAATTGGCATCTCCCGACTGTATCGACCTGAAAGACAGCGCCGTGGTCGCGTTTGAATCGGTGGGCGGCGAAATTTCACGCGGCATGATCTCTACCTGCCTGGCGCCAAATTTGGACGTACTTCGAACAGCGTTCCTCACCACTTATGGGCCAGACATGGGGAATGACTCCTGGTGGAACACCATGTCAGAGCGTTGAGGTTTAAGAGTAACGCTTGGCCAGGTCCTCAGGGTCGGCGCCCAGGAGATACCGAGTGATCAGCCAGGCATTGCCATAGGCGCGCTTGCGCCAACCATCGCGCTCATACTTCTCTGCGCTGGTGCGGGCCTCTGCCGAGAGCAGGGTTATGCGGCGTTTGCCGATGGCGCGAATGATAGCCACGTCTTCCATGAGTGGAACATCAGGATAGCCACCCACCTGTTCATAGAGCGCGCGGGAAATCAGCAATCCCTGGTCGCCATAGGGCAATCCCAACCAACGTGTTCGACGATTAGCCCGGCCCGCCAGCCATTTCGCTTCACTTGCATCGGATCGATACGCCAGCGTGAAACAGGCCGCCTTTCCGGGGCGTTGTTCGATATGGTGGCCAGCGCGCTCTACCCAATCTGGCGAGAGTGCTGTGTCTGCGTGCAGGAACAATAGCCAGTCGCCCCGCGCTGCTTCGGCGCCTGCAATCTGCTGTTTCGCGCGGCCTCTGTCTGAGGCGATGACGGTGCAGCCAGCCGCGTCTGCCATGCGGGTTGATTCATCGCTGCTGCCACCGTCCACAAGGATGACTTCGCGGATCAGACTGGCCGCAAGGCCCGGCATCAAACTATCCAGACAAAGCGGCAACTCGCGCGCGGCATTGAACGCCGGGATGATGACGGAGAGTGGTGCCGGCATTAGTCTAACTTAATCCCGAACTCCCCCATTCGCCGCTCAATCATCTGCAAATCACGCCAGGCTCGGGATTTTTCTTGCGGGCGGCGAAGCAGAAAAGCCGGATGTAGAATTGGGAACAGTCGTCCCTCAGCCCCGCCGGGCGTATTGAACTCATGCTCTGTGCCGCGCAGCTTCATAATGCCGGTCGAGACTCCCAACAGCGCTTTGGCTGGCACCGCGCCCGCGGCGATGATGAATTTCGGCGCCGTGATCTCAATCATCCGATCGACGAAAGGGCGGCAGACCTTGAGCTCGTCGGCCTCGGGATTGCGATTGTTGGGTGGGCGCCAGTAATTCACATTGGTGATCAGCGTGTTTGCTTCGCGCGACAGATTGATCGCCGCCAACATACGGTCCAGCAACTGACCTGCCTTGCCAACGAACGGCTTGCCTGTGCGATCTTCTTCCGCGCCGGGGCCTTCGCCGATCACCATGATGTCGGCGCCAACGGCGCCATCAAACACCACCGTGGTCTGGCACCCGGCTTTGAGTGGGCAGCCTTCAAACGCTGTTATCGCTTTAACCAGCTCTTCCATCGTTGTGCAGGCCGCGGCGACAGACTTGGCATCAGCGGCTGCTGCTTCGGGATCCTGAGCCTTGCGCGGCAACGGTACGGACGCCTTTGGGGAAGAAGCCTTCTCAACGGTTTGTGCCCGCGCATAGGCCTTCATTACGTCGCTATCAGCGGCCACGCCCATCTCGCCCCACCAGTCGGTGAGGGCGGTTAACGCAAGGTCAGGAGAGGGTTCGGGCATTGCGACGCAGTGGATTTCAGGTAGAGGCGGAAATAAATCTTTGGAAATTACGCTTATAGGGCAAGGCGGCGCGTGTGCACCAGCCGTGGAGGAAGAGAACATGTCAGAGGACATCCAGCGCGAGTCGATGGAATACGATCTGGTGGTCGTGGGCGGAGGTCCAGCGGGCCTGTGCGCTGCGATCCGGTTTATGCAACTTGCCCAAGCGGCCGGAGACGAGCGGACCTGCGTGGTTCTGGAAAAGGGCGGCGAGATTGGCGCGCATATCCTGTCGGGTTTGGTGCTCGACCCCAAAGCGCTGGAGGAGTTGATCCCCGATTTCCGCGAGCGCGATGATTTTCCACTGAAAACCGAAGTCACCCGCGACGCCTACAAGATCCTCGGGCCAAAAGGCTCGTTCACTTTTCCGAACTTCCTGTTCCCCAAGCTGATGCACAATGATGGCTGCTACACAGGCTCTCTCGCCAATGTCTGTCGCTGGCTGGGTGAGGTGGCTGAAGGCATGGGCGTGGAGATCTATCCCGGCTTTGCGGCTTCTGAAGTCGTTTACGGTGAGACGGGCCAGGTGCGCGGCGTGGTCGCCGGCGTGAATGGGATCGCCCAAGACGGCACGAAAAAGCCGGATTATGAGCCCGGCATGGAAATTCTTGGCAAGTACACACTGTTTGCCGAGGGCGCACGCGGATCGCTCACCAAAGACGTGAAGGCGAAGTTCAATCTTGAAGCTGTAAGCGATCCACAAGTCTATGGCATTGGCTTGAAAGAGGTCTGGTCGGTTCCTGACGATGAAACGTTTGAAGACGGCTATGCCCAGCACACATTCGGCTGGCCGGCGGACACGGCCCACAGCTCGGGCGGCGGTTTCCTCTACAAGTTCCGCGACAATGGCGAGCCCTTTGTGAGCGTCGGCTATGTGGTCCACCTGAACTACCGCAACCCGTACATCGCGCCCTATGAAGAGTTCCAACGCTACAAGCACCACCACGACATCATCGAGCATATCGAGGGTGGCAAGCGCGTGTCTTACGGCGCGCGGGCGATCACATCAGGTGGACTGCAGTCTGTGCCGAAACTCGGGTTTCCCGGTGGGGGCCTGATTGGCTGTTCTGCAGGGTTCGTGAACCTGCCGCGTATCAAAGGCACTCACAATGCCATGAAGACTGGCATGCTGGGTGCTGAATGCGCGTTTGAAGCAGTGTCAGCGGGCCGGGAAGGCGACAGTCTCGACGCGCTCGATGCGGCCTGGAAAGACAGCTGGGTGTATGACGATCTTTCAAAAGTGCGCAACACCAAGCCGTTGATGAGCCGCTATGGCACGCTGGTCGGCGCGGCCGTGGGTATGCCTGACATGTATCTGCGCAGCTGGTTTGGCTTTGGTTGCATCCCCACGCTGGCCAACAAGAAGGCCGATTATCAGTATTTGAAACCGGCCAAAAAATTCAAGCCGATCGAATACCCCAAGCCCGATGGCAAGATCAGCTTCGACAAGCTGACGAATGTGTCGTTCACCAACACCTATCATGGTGAAGACCAGCCAATTCACCTGCATGTCCAGAACGAAGCTCTGCAGAAAAGTTCAGAGTTCGAAGAGTTTGCTGGCCCGTCGGCGCGCTACTGCCCGGCTGGTGTTTATGAGTGGATAGAGGAGAACGGCGACGTCCGCTTCCAGATCAACTCGCAGAACTGCATCCACTGCAAGACCTGCGATATCAAGGACCCGAACCAGAACATCAACTGGGTGACCCCGGAAGGCGGCGGCGGCCCAGCCTATCCAAATATGTAGGCTCTAGACGATTCTTTGTGAGTCGGGAAAGCGCATTTGGAATGCCATACTCCAGTCGTTCGTGCGTCGTTTTTCCGTCAGCACCACCAGACAACCGCCAAACCCACCGCCGGTGAGGCGCGCGCCTGTTGCGCCAAGGTCCAAAGCGGCTTCGACCATAGCGTCAATCTCGGGCGTTGAGGCTTCAAAGTCGGTTGAATAGGAGCGGTGTGCCTTAACCATAAGCGCGCCAAGCGTATCGCTGTCGCCAGCTTCCATGGCTTTTACCGCCGCGAGAACGCGTTGGTGCTCTGTCCATGAATGGCGTGCGCGGCCCTGAAGTGGGTAAGGCAAACCCTCGATCCTTTCGGCTTGCTGTGGAGACATCTGGCAAAGCAGCGCCACCCCAAGTGCCGCCGCTGCCGCGTCTGCTTCGCCGCGCCGCGCGCCATAGCGTCCATCATCGAGTTTGCGCGTGACGCCAGAGTGGATCACCAGCACGTCGTGTGTGTCCGGCAGAGGGATCTGCTGGTACTCTAAAGTTTTAGTGTTGAGCGCCAAAGCGTGGCCTGGCATGCCTGCGATGACGGCCATCTGATCCATGATCCCGCAAGGCATTCCGATGAAATCGCGCTCAATGGCCTGGGCATGGCGCGCCAGATCGGTGTTCGACACCGATTGACCGTTCGATTTCAAACACGCCTGAAGGACGGAAACAATTGTCGCAGCAGAGGATGACAGTCCCGACCCCGCAGGCAGGTTGCTTGAAATCGAAAGCCGCGCCGCACCCGCGATCCAGCTCTGACGCCGTGCCAACTGCAAAGCGCCGCTGGCATAGTCGGACCAGCGTCCTGATGCGGGCATATCGAGATCGAGATGTGCAAGCAGTCCCGGCTCCAGGTCGGAAACGATCACGTCCTGATCGCCGGTTTGGGGGGCAAAGGCCGTCCAGATACCCTGGGGCACTGGCATCGGCAGCACCATGCCGCCGGAATAATCGATGTGTTCGCCGATCAAATTCACGCGGCCCGGCGTGAAGGATTCCGTGTTGGGCTCCGCGCCGAACTGAGCGTGAAAAAGCGTGCGCGCACTCATGCCGTCTTCAACGCTGCTGCAGCTGCCTCCGGCAGAACATCAACGGTAAACACATTGGTCGATTGTTCGATCGAGGCGAGGAATTTCACTTTCTCTGCCGCCCTCAAAAGGGGGTAATACTGGGCGGTGAAGTGAAAGCCCTTTGAGCCACCTTTGGGCGCGGCATGCAGCGTCAGCATGTACGGCATGTCGCGCCCGAAAAGCCGGTCATATCGCGCTGTCATTTCTCCCAGTAGCTCGGCGAACCCTTCGATTTCTTCACCGGAAAACGCCCACGGCCCGTCCCGGCGCGATCGCGGAGTGAGCCAGACTTCATAGGGAAAACGCGCAAACGGAGGCGCAAAGGCGACCATGCCGCCCGCCTCCACGATCCCATAGGACTCCCACCAGTCGGGCAGATGGGTCTCAAGGGACCAGCCATCGGCAAACGCGTCCGCGGCCTTGGCCTGGACCGGCGGGACGAAATCAAAGGCATAGAGTTGGCCGTGGGGGTGGTGCAGGGTGACGCCCACAGCCTCGCCTCGGTTTTCGAACGGCATCACCACGCTGTGCCCCCGGGCGAACAGGTCAGCGTAGCGCTCGATCCAGGCATGGATGAGCAGAAGGCGCCGGTCCTGGCCAAGGGTTGTCAGATTGCCGGTCTGATCGGGGGTGTAGACCACGACTTCGCAATGTCCACACGCGGCGCGGCGCTGAATCCCTGTCGCACCAGTATCAAACCCGGTTGCGGTTTCCGACAGCGTAGGAAACCGGTTTTCAAAGATGGCGATTTCAAAATCCGAAAACGGGATCTCTGAAAGTGGCTGTCCCGGCCCGCCCGGTGCGATCGGGTCGTCTGCCTGGCCTGGCAGGTGCGGCCGGTTCTGACGCGCACCGGCATAGATCGACCATTCCTGGCGAAGCGGATGCCAGCGCAACTCACTCGGCCCGGCGCCGGAGGCAAAGTCCTCTGCCGCCTGCAAGCCTTCATGCGGGGTAAACCCATACAGCAGGAGGTCGCGGCCATCGGCTTTTCTCGCCCGGCGCAAATAGAGTGGGCGTCCATCCGGCGCGCTGGCGAACTGGGACAATTCAGGCGACAAGATCTGCATCCGGGGTCTGTGGGCGTTGACGTGCCCCTAACGCTGACTTCGCCAACCGTGCAAGTCCTAAGCACGGGGTCGTGGTCACCGGATGGCGACGCGGGAAGAGGTCTTCACTGGATTGTCATGGCATTGACGCCTTGTTTCCGCCCGGCCCGGCGGGCACAGTGGGTGTTCAATCGCCGGAGTTCCAGATGCGTCACCTCTTTGTCAGCGCGGCCCTTGCCGCTTTCCTATCGGTTTCTGGTCCTGTCGCAGGAGCTGCGCCGGCAGATCCTGCGGAGGTGACATACTCAGCGTCAGATGCAGCAATGGCCACAGCGGTGCGCGCACCGTCGGGCGCTTTGGTTGGGCTTGAGACCTATGACAGCCCGAGCGAGGCAATCCGTGCCGGGGACATGGCCGCTTTCATTTCTCTGGCAAAAGCGGGGGACATGGACAACAGCGATCCACTCGCCATTCCGCACATTGCCGTGGTGGTGGACGCGCTCGCAGCGGGCGACCTTGATGCGGCGCGAGATGTTCTCGTCGATGTTGATCTTGCATTGGATCCAGCCGCGGCCTTCATGGACGCCTGGATCTATGCGCTGGATGGCGACGTAGATGAGGCTGTCACGCGCCATCGCGACCTTCACCGCAACCTACCAGGACTCACAGCCGATTTGTCATTGGCCGCCCTTCTGGAGGCCACCGGACGAATTGAGGAAGCCCTTGCGGTGTACGAGTCCATGACGCCGGCGCGCATTGAGGCCCCTGAGCACGACTTCGATGCGAAGGGTATTTTGTTCAGCCATGTTCAAATGGTGGTGGCACGGCGAACCCTTCTCCTCCGTCTGGAAGGGCGATTGGATGAGGCTGTTGAGGTCTATCAGGAGCTCGCCGCCGCTGAACCGGAACAGGCTGTATTCTATGCCGCCGCCATAGATTCGTTGCTCACCGGCAAGGGCCTCGACAATGAGTATCTGACACTGGATGCAGCTTTTGCGCGCTCGGTTGCGGATCTTTCCATGTCGCTTTGGCGCCAGCGTTTGATTATGAATGCGATGGCCGGAAACCGGCTCCGCGGCCTTGATGAGCGCCGCGCGACGCTGGACCAGCTGGCGCTGTTGATTGATCCGGAAAATGACGATTTGCGGGAAAATGTGGTGGCTCTCTTGGCCAGCGAGGCCCTGTTCGAGGGCGCGGCACATGTGGCGCAGTCGGCCCCGGACGACACGTCAGGGCTTCAACTCTCTGCGGCCCAGTCACTCCTGTTCGCGCGACGTGAAGATGATGCTCGTCTGGCATTGAATTCGGCGCTTGATCTGGCCGAGGAGGATGAGCGGCTCGGCATTGTGTCCGGCGCCATGCGCATTCACGCGCTGATGGGCGATGAAACCGATGCGGTTGAGCTGGCGACCCAAGCCATCTCGCTTGCTGAGAACCCGGCTGAAGCGGCCATGACCCGCGCTGTGAAAGCAGAAATCCTGCAGCAATTTGGCCGCATGGACGAGTCGCTGGAGTTTGCCCGTCAAGCGCGCGATCTCGATGACACCCATGACCGTCGGATGTTCCTTGCCAATATTCTGGGCGAAACTGGCGAGATCGAAGAGGGGCTTCAGCTCATTCGACGCGAGCGCCTGAAACGCCCGAACGATCCGTATATGCTCAATACGCTCGGCTACTTCCTGATTTCACACACTGATGATCTGGTTGAGGGCTACAAAGTTCTGTTCCGGGCCAATGCCTTGGCACCGAACAACCCCTACATCGCCGACAGCCTTGGTTGGGCGTATTTCAAACTGGGTCATATGGACAGCGCAGAGCGGATGATCGAGATCGCCCGGCGCGCGCTTGAGCCAAATCTGCACTGGGAGTTGGAGCACCATATCGGCGATATTTACTGGTATCAGGGCCGGGAAGATGAAGCACGCGAGGCCTGGACAACTGCGCTTGAAGAGTTCCCGCCATACCAGACTGCAGAGGAGCTTCGCGACAAGCTTGAAAACGGTTTGACTGAACCGATGCCAGAGCGTGTGCCGCTGCCGCGCGTGTCTCTGGATGATGCTGAAACCACGCAGAGAAAAACTTAGAACCTGACCTCATGTGCCACGGCCCTTGCACATCATAGCAGGCCTCGGCACATAAGGTGGATGGGAACGTTGCGAATAAAACTCGCCGGCTTGGCAGCCGCGGCGATAGCCGCGTGCACGAGTACGGCCAGCGTTGGAAATGAGAGGCTGCTCAGCCTGCTTGGTCCGGCCCAACGTCCCGCCGACGCCGACACCTATTCTGCCTTCTTGATTGCGCGGTACGCGTCGCTCACCAATGACCCGCGGCGCGCACTTGAAGAATATGCGGTTGCTCTCGAAAACGAGCCGACCAATGGCGAACTTGCCGAGCGCGCCGTGTTCACCGCTCTGGTGGCAGGCGATTTCGAGCGTGCGGAATCCTATGCTGGGTTAGCGCAGGACGCCAAATCTGAATTATCGCCCCTTGTGCGCATGACACTCGCTGTCGAGGCGATCCAGTCCGATGATGTGGATGAGGCCATCTACCAGCTCGAGACAGGGCGGTTTGGGCCTTTCAACTCCATGATGGTCGCCAATCTGCGCGCGTGGCTGGCTATGGCGGATGGTGAGTTGGAGACCGCGCACGCGATCCTTGTGTCCACACGGGTCGGCGATGGGGCATTGGACAGTGTGAGTTTATACATGCTTGGGCTGATCTATCTGGCTGCAGAGCAGGATGACTTGGCGCTTGATGTATTCGAGACGGTTTGGGAAGCCGGGCCTCGATTGGCAGTCGCAGCGGAAGCCCAGGCTCGTATCCTGGCGAATTCTGATCGTCGTGATGACGCGCTGGAGATTCTGCAAACATTCCGAGCCCAAGTCGGCCCCAATCCATCTGTGGACCGACTTTCATCACGCCTGGAGGATGGACTGCCGGTCGCATTAAACCGGCCAACACTCCGGGAAGGCGCAGCCTTGGCCCTGTACGCGCCAGCAGCTGCCTTGGCGGCGCAAACCGACAGCGATTTGGCGGGTGTTTATTTCGCGATGGCGTTGGCGCTTGATCCGGATCTTGATGCGGCGCGCACGCTTTGGGCCAATACGCTGGACACGGCGGGACGACGTGATGATGCCTTGCGCCTGCTTGCAGGTGTCAAATCGGATTCCCCATTCTACGCGACAGCGCGCGGCCAGATGGCGTGGGCCTACCGACGCCAGGGTCGCAACGACCAAGCCATCGAGACGGCTGCAACGGCGCTGGCCGCTCAGCCAGACCGCGACCTTAAAGTCCAGTTGGCCGACCTGTTCACCACGCTCGACCGGGATGGTGAAGCTGACAGACTGCTGAGCGAGATCATTGATCTGGATGGTGTGTCCGCAAGGGAAGACTGGCGTCTATTCTTCGCGCGCGGTGCGGCCCGCGAACGGTTAGGACGTTGGCCCGAAGCCGAACGCGATCTTAGGTTTGCGATGACCCTGTCGCCCGACAATGCGCGCATCCTCAATCACCTCGGTTATGGCCTTGTTGATCGCGGGCAAAATCTTGAAGAAGGGCTGCGCCTGATTTCGCGGGCCGCTGATCTTGATCCACGTTCGGGGTTGATCCTCGACAGTTTGGGGTGGGCCTACTTTAGGCTTGGGGACTATGGCCGGGCGGTAAACCAACTTGAACGCGCGGTGGAGCTTGAGCCCGGCAACGCAGTAATCAATGACCATCTGGGCGACGCATACTGGCGCACGGGCCGTCGAACAGAAGCGAAATTCCAGTGGCGACGCGCGCTGGCGCTCGGCCTTGACGGCGAAGCTGGCCAGCTCGCGAAATCCAAAATGGATGTCGGCCTTGGGGGCACTACCAATCTGGTCGGATACCCCGACACCAATGGCCACCCGTGATGGCGGGCGGGTTGAGGGCCTACGCGCCGGCCAAGGTCAATCTCTATCTTCACGTCGGGCCAGCCCGGAAAGATGGACGGCACCCTCTCGATTCCCTCGTCGTATTCGCCGGACGCGAGGCGGCTGACCGGCTGGAACTTACCGTTGCAGATGATACCGGCCTCGACGTTGAAGGCCCGTTCGCCGAAGAGGCGGGCCCCATAGAGAGCAACCTGGTGCTGGAGGCCTATCGGCGGCTGTGCTGTCAGGTCAGGCTGCCCGGCGATAAGGCGCGCCATCTGCAATTTGTGCTGAACAAGTATTTGCCGGCCGGCGCCGGGATCGGTGGCGGATCAGCCGATGCAGCTGCCGCTCTGAGGCTGATGGTCCTGGATCATTTCAAGCTTTCAACGCGCACGATGACCGATATTGCCCCGCAGCTTGGAGGTGATGTTCTCGCGTGCGTCTGGAACCGGCCCGTTCTGATGCGCGGGGATGGTGACGATGTGATCCCGCTCGATGATCCCAAAGGCATTTTGAAACGCGGACCGGGCAGCGGACTGCCGGCAGTTTTGGTCAATCCTGGTATGTTTTGCCCAACCGGGCCTGTATTTCGGCGGTTTGACGAAATGGACGTTGCCAGAGAGCTTGATTTGCAGCCTTTGACAGAAGTTCCGGACGAGGATGCTCTTTTAAGTTGGCTTCGCCGCGATACGAAGAACGATCTTCAGGCGGCAGCCTGCGATCTGGTGCCGGAAATCGCGTTTGTCCTTGAGCAGCTGGAGGCGCAGGCCGGTGTGAGGCTCGCCCGCATGTCCGGCTCAGGGGCTACCTGTTTTGCGGTGTTCGACGACATGGGGTTCGCGTTGGAAAGCCAGGCACGACTGTCCCGCGAGCATCCTGATTGGTGGGTACGCGCGACGCTATTGGGAGAGGGCGCCCAGTGAGTCCGGTGATATGGGCGATTGCATTCGCGGTGTCTGCGGTGGTTTGTGGTCTCATGGTTGTGATCGGGCCCCGTGATGAACCCGATGGCAAGCGAAAGACCCAAGAACGCCCGGTGCCGAGTGGGGGTGGTGTCGGCATTGCGGTGGGCGCGCTGGCGGCCATGGTGGCGGGCAACATGTTTGTCCTGCCGGGAGTCTATACGCCCTGGCTTTCCATCCTCGCCGCAGGTCTGATCTTTCTCGCGCTCGGATTTCTGGATGACTGTTTCGACCTGGATGCGCGTCTGAAAACGGGTCTGCTGGGGGCGTTGTCTCTGATCACCGTCGGGGTGGGATGGTGGCTTTTTGCGTCCTTTGCAGATGAGGTCCCGACAGGAGTTGTGATCTCAGCCGTCCTGGTCCTTGGTGGGGCGCTTTGGCTGTTTGTGTTTACAAATGCAGCAAATTTTATGGACGGATCCAACGGGTTGTCACTCGGGGCCATGGCCATCATGCTTGTTGCTTTGGCGGTGATGAGTCAGAATACGTTGGGTCTGGTCGCAGCTGTATTTGGTTTCCTGGTCTGGAACATGACGGGGCGACTTTACGCGGGCGACTCCGGCGCGCTGTTTGTCGGGTTTCTGGTGGCGGCGCTCGGTCTTTTGGGCGCTTTCGCGGGGGTATACTCTATTTGGATCCCGCCTTTGATCGGGCTGCCTTTTATTGCGGATGTGTTGCTGACGTTGATCTGGCGAGCGAGGAAAGGCCGCAAGCTTATGCATGCCCACAATGAACACGCCTATCACCTGTTGAAACGGGCGGGTTGGGGGCATTGGCCGGTGGCGCTGTTGTATTGGGGGCTCACGGCTGCGTGCTGCACACTGGCGATCTGGGCGATGTTTGGCCCAACCCATGTCCAGCTGGTCACGTTTTGGAGTGCTGCTGCTGTGGTTTCCGCGCTCTGGATTTGGCAGCGGATGGTCTATTGGCCGCGGGTCAGTGTAACCGGCTGACGCAAAAGTCGGCCAGATCGGCCAGGGCTTCGGTGTATTTGCTTTTCGGAAGACCATTGAGAGCCTGTTTGGCAAGCCCTGCATAGGCTTCGGCTTCTGCCACGGTCGCCTCTGCTGCGCCGGTCGCTCGGATCAAGTGGATGGCATGGGTGAGATCGCTATCGTTTTGCTTGTCTGGCTGAAGCGCGCGGTCCCAGAAGATCTTGTCTTCGTCAGAGCCGCGGCGCCGTGCGATTACCACGGGCATGGTGACTTTGCCTTCGCGGAAATCATCACCCACCGATTTTCCAATCACCGAGGTCGTGCCGCCATAGTCGAGCACATCGTCTACGATCTGGAAGGCCATGCCGAGATTCTTGCCGTAGGCGGCCAGGGCTGCGGATGCCGCCTCACTGCCGCCTGACAAGGCGCCAGCGCGCGCTGCGGCTTCGAACAGGGCGGCCGTCTTTGCCTCGATAATAGCGAGGTATTCTTCCGTTGGCAGGTCCAATCGGCCCTGGGCAGAAAGCTGGCGAACTTCGCCTTCCGTAATCACCGTGGACGCGTTGGACAGGATATCGAGGATGTCGATGTTGCCGGTCTCGACCATCAGAGTGAAGGCGCGGGCGAACAGGAAATCACCGACCAGGATCGACCCGGAATTGCCCCATATGTGTTTCGCGGAGGCTCTGCCGCGACGCAGGTCACTATCATCGATCACGTCGTCATGGAGCAGGGTGGCGGTGTGAATATATTCCACGGCGGCTGCCAGGGCGTAGCTGCCCTCCGTCACGCCGCCAGCGACATGGGCGGCCGCAAGCGTAACAATCGGACGAAGCCGTTTGCCGCCTGCGCCAATAATATGATTGGTCATATCCGGGATCATCTCGATCGGGCTGACCGCTCGAGACGCGAGAAGGGCTTCAACCTTGGCGAGGTCATCGGCCAAAATCGTCTGAAGCGTATCCACCGGTGAACGCGAACTTACCATCTGGCTGGTTTTTGTCATACTGGACACGTCGAAGCTCACGTCTGTTTTATTCTGCTCTAGCACTAAAGATAGGTTGAACTACCCTGCAAACCGAACGTGGCGAGGAGCCGCAGTCCTATTTGGAGAGTTTTAGCGGATGGAAGAGGTTTTCAGAACCAACGATTTGGTGAAGTTGAGCTTTGT
The DNA here is from genome assembly GCA_039815055.1 of Pseudomonadota bacterium. GTDB lineage: Bacteria > Pseudomonadota > Alphaproteobacteria > Caulobacterales > Hyphomonadaceae > UBA5336. The sequence goes on from JBCCAA010000032.1 coordinate 32,664, forward strand.
GCAGCATCTTTTGGACGATGCGGGCGTGGAGTACTTCATCGCCGACCAGCATATGAGCGCTGTCGAGGGCAATATCGGTGCCTTCCCGCGGCGTATTCTGGTGCGTGAGGACCTGACCGTGCGGGCAAAATTTGTTCTGCGAGAGGTGGAACCGGGGTGAGCGAGGTCACCGAAGACGCGTTTTTCGGCGGAAAAGTCACCGTGTTTCAGCCCAAGACCGGGTTTCGCGCGGGTACCGACAGCTTGCTTTTGGCGGCCGCACTCGACCATACAATGCAAGGTGAAGCGCTGGATCTGGGCTGCGGGGCAGGTGGGGCCTTGTTGCCGGTGTCATACCGCGTGCCAGGCATCGCGATAACGGGGCTCGAGCGAGATTCGGCCATGGCCGCGCTGGCCCGGCGTGGTGTTGATGCAAATGGTGTCCAAGACCGGGTCACAATTGTTGACGGCGATGCGGGTGATCTTCCAGCCGATTGGGAGAACCGGTTTCATTTGGTGTTTTCCAACCCGCCCTTCTTTGAGGCCGGCGCAATCCAACCGCCGGGTGAAGGCAAGGCGGCCGCTTATCTAGAGAGCCTCAACCTGAAGAACTGGATAGGTGCCATGCTGTTTGCCCTGAAACCAAAGGGCACGCTGGTGATGATCCACCGGGCAGCGGATCTGGCGCGGATTCTCTCGCCGCTGGAGCGGCGGGCCGGCGAAATCACGGTCATGCCGGTGCGCAGCTTTCCAGGCGACGATGCGAAACGGGTCATCATTCGCGCACGAAAGGGGCTGCGTCCTGGGCCTTTGCGCCTGTTGACGGGCATCGACCTGTACGAATCGCGCGGCGGAGCGCGAAGCGATCTGATGACGCGCGTGGCGGGTGAGGGTGCCGGTTTGGAATGGTGACTATTCAATCAAATCGGCCGATCTAATCTTAAAATGAGTGCATGTTCACACTATATTTTGGGCGAGGTCGGGGCATCGGTCTCGTACAGGAGAAAGACCCATGTTGTTCGCAGCGTTATTGTCCATCGGAGCAGGTGTTGGCCTGGCCGTTGGTGCGCTGTCGCATCCGGCGGTGTATTCAATGATCATGGGGTCGGTTCGCGGTTCGGCTGATCATGATGGTCGCGCCTGAGCCCAACTTGCAGAAATCGGCCGGTCCGGTTAGGCGAATAGAACGAACCATCGGACTGTTTTTATGCCTGCCAAGAAACCACCTGCATCCTTCCAGGACCTCATCCTGACACTTCAGTCTTACTGGGCTCAAAAGGGCTGCGCTATTCTGCAGCCCTACGATATGGAGGTCGGCGCTGGCACGTTGCATCCAGCGACAGTCTTGCGCGCGCTAGGCCCCAAGCCTTGGTCGGCGGCGTATGTTCAGCCGTCGCGGCGCCCCGCAGATGCGCGATATGGTGAAAACCCCAACCGGCTTGGCCATTATTACCAGTACCAGGTCATCCTGAAGCCGAACCCGCCAGATCTTCAGGACCTTTATCTCGGCTCGCTCAAGGCGATTGGCATTGATGAAACCGTCCACGACATCCGCTTTGTAGAGGATGATTGGGAAAACCCAACGGTGGGGGCATGGGGTCTGGGCTGGGAGGTTTGGTGCGACGGTATGGAGGTCAGCCAATACACGTACTTCCAGCAGGTTGGTGGGCTGGATGTGCATCCGGTATCGGGCGAGTTGACCTACGGTCTGGAGCGCCTTGCGATGTATGTGTTCGGCGTCGACAACGTGTACGACCTGCCGTTCAACGATCCTAAATCCGCCACGCCGCTGAGCTATGGCGATGTGTTCCTGCAGAACGAGGTTGAGCAGAGCCATTTCAACTTTACCCATGCTGATGTCGATATGCTGACGCGCTGGTTCGCCGATTGCGAAAATCAGTCGAACACGTTGCGCGACGCGGGCTATCCGTTGCCGGCCTATGATTACGCGCTGAAGGCCAGCCACACCTTCAATCTGATCGATGCCCGAGGTGCCATCAGCCCGACCGAACGCCAGGCCTATATTGCAAGAGTGCGAGATCTGGCCCGAGGTGCAGCGGAGCTATATGCCAGGCAGGAAGAGGAGAGGGCGACAGCATGACCGACAAACCCCAAATCGCCGGCAAGGAGCCGATCCCCGTCGAGGTGGAAGAGGGCAAGATGTACTGGTGGTGCACCTGCGGGAAATCGGGGCGCCAACCGTTCTGCGACGGCTCCCACAAGGACACCGACTTTGCGCCCGAAGGCTGGGAAGCGCCCAAGACCGGAACCGTATTCTTCTGCGCCTGCAAACACACTGGTAAGACGCCGCTTTGTGATGGCAGTCACAACGGTCTTTGAGCAGAACGCCCCCTCCGCCGTTCGGGCACCTCCCCCGAGAGGCGGGGGAGGATGGCGCCGCACCTATATCTCGACACTCTTCCCCCGCATGCGGGGGAAGTGGCCCGCGAATGCGGGTCGAAGAGGGTAATTTTGCCCAAGGCCGAAAAGCGCCATTTGCTTTTTCCGGGGCGCGGGTTATCCCCGGCCCCTGATTAGACGGCCTGAACGACACCCTATGCCCCAACTCTTGCTTGAACTTTTCAGCGAAGAAATTCCTGCGCGCATGCAGGCGCGTGCGGAAGCCGACCTTCTGAAAGCACTGACCGGCAAACTCAGTGACGCGGGTTTGTCTGTCGGTGAAGCCAAAGCCTGGTCTGGGCCGCGCCGCCTTGGCGTTTGCATTGAAGACGTCGCGGCGCACTCAGGCGACGTACGTGAAGAGCGCAAGGGCCCCAAGGTGGGCGCGCCGGAAAAGGCGGTGGAGGGCTTTATGCGCGGGGCAGGGCTTGCCTCCATTGATGAGGCCGAAGTGCGATCCGATCCCAAAAAGGGCGACTTCTACGTTGCCGTGATCGAAACGCCGGGCCGGTCTGCCAAAGACATCATCGCCGAGGCGGTGCCAGACATCATCCGCAGCTTTCATTGGCCGAAGTCCATGCGGACCGGCCCCAACGCCAAAAGCCACGGTGACATGCGCTGGGTGCGCCCGCTCCAGCGTATTCTCTGCGTGCTGGGCGGGAAGACAGTGGCGTTTGACGTCGATGGCCTGAAATCAAGCAATCAGACCGAGGGCCACCGGGTGCATGGGCGCGGGCCGCATAAAGTGGCTGACTTCGCCGATTATTCGGCTCAACTGGAAGGCGAGGGGCATGTGTTCCTCACCCGCGCTGCGCGCCGCGCCTTGATCGAGGCGCAGGCTGAAAAGCTTTGTGAAGACAATTGCCTGAAGCTGCGCGCGGACCCCGGTCTCTTGGAAGAAGTGGTGGGGCTGGCCGAATATCCCGTCACCCTGCTGGGCGATATGGACCCGGCCTTTCTGGAGCTGCCGCCCGAAGTGATCCAGCTGTCCATGCGCACCCATCAGAAATATTTCGCGGTGGAAGATGCCAAGACCGGCGCGCTGGCCCCGCATTTCATCGTGGTGGCCAATCTGGACCCCGCCGATGGCGGCGCGGCGATCAAGGCGGGCAACGCGAGAGTGCTGTCAGCCCGGCTCGATGATGCACGCTTCTTCTGGGACAATGACCAGAAAGTGGGGCTGGAGGCCATGGCGCCGAAGCTCGACAAGATCGCGTTCAAGGAAGAGCTGGGCTCGATTGGTGACAAAGTGGAGCGCGTGGCCGCCCTGGCGCGGGAACTGGCCCCGAAAGTGGGTGCCGACGCGGATCTGGCAGAGACAGCCGCGCGCCTGGCCAAGGCCGATCTGGTGTCGGAAATGGTCTATGAATTTCCAGAGCTTCAGGGCGTTATGGGCCGGTATTATGCGCTGGAGGCGGGGGAAGACGCCGCCGTAGCCAACGCCATTTCAGACCATTACAAGCCCCAGGGCCCATCAGATGCGGTGCCCACCGCGCCGGTCAGCATTGCTGTTGCCCTCGCCGA
>JBCCAA010000040.1:0-28485 GCA_039815055.1 Pseudomonadota bacterium
AACGGCGCGCAGGCACATATTTCGGTCGGCCATGGTGAGACGTTGGATGTGATGATGTGCAGCCTCCATGGCGAGCGCACCGTCACCATGGAGTTGCCCGGCGAGCCACCGAAAGACACGCCGGAAACCTGTTGTGGAGACTCAACTGTACCCGCCGCGCTTCCCGCTGATCCGCCCGTGCGGCTGCTGGTACCCATGGGGGCGGCGTGGTCAACGGCCCTGCCCCGCGCGCCAGTGATCCATCCCGGCTCGCCACTTTGGCCCGGTGCACCGCCCCAAGGGCCACCGCTCGCTCGCATCGCCTGAACCTGACAGATTCAATCGGCGCCGGGGCAGCCGCCTTGCGCCTTGCTTTGCGAGCATTCCAAATGAAAATCGAAACGCTTTTCGCCAGCGCGGCCCTTGGCCTCGCCCTTTTTCCCGTCGCGCACGCCCATGAGGGCGATGGCGGCAACATCACCTATGCCAGCGATCACGCGCCAATCGGCGTGATGGCCGACCACCGCCATGAAGCGGGCGAGTGGATGACGTCTTACCGTTACATGTACATGGATATGAGCGGGAACCGGGACGGCACAGACAGCCTGAGCCCGGAAGACGTCATCACCTTTCCCAACAGGTTTGCCAACCCGCCAATGATGCCGCCATCCTTACGCGTCGTGCCCACGGACATGCCGATGCAGATGCACATGGTCGGCGGCATGTATGGCCTGACAGACAAGCTCACGGTCATGGCGATGGGTATGTATATCACCAAGGAGATGGACCACATCACCTTCCAGGGCCCGATGGGCAGCGCGCGTCTCGGAGAATTCACCACCGAGGTGAGTGGCCTTGGCGACACCTCCATCGGCCTGATCTATGGGCTCGATGATGGCTCGAAAGATCACAGCCAGATCAATGCGGCGCTGATGGTGTCGCTGCCCACCGGCAGCATCGACGAGACCGATGACATCCTTACGCCGATGAACACGCGGCCAACCGTGCGCCTGCCCTATGCCATGCAATTGGGCTCGGGCACATTTGACCTGAAGCCCAGCCTCACCGCCACCAATCGCTACGGCGACTGGTCGCTGGGTGGTCAGGTGTCCGGCGTTCTCAGGCTCGACGAGAATGATGAGGGCTACACCCTGGGCGATGTGATTTCGGCCACCGCCTGGGCGGCCTATGAGATCGCGCCGAGCTTCAGTCTGTCGGGGCGTTTGAAAGCCACCTCCACAGGCCAGATCGACGGCATCGACCCGGCCATCATGGCACCGGTGCAAACCGCCAATCCGGACAATTATGGCGGCGAAACCGTCGAGGCCCTGTTCGGCGCGAACTGGGCATTCAATGGCGGGGCATTGAACGGCCACCGCCTCGCCGCCGAAGTTGGCCTGCCCCTCCACCGCGACCTCAATGGCCCGCAAATGGAGACAGATTTCACCCTGACGCTGGGTTGGCAGAAAGCGTTCTAACCTTTCTTCTCCTATGTCCCGGCTCGCCGCGCGCGAGCCGGCGCGCTAGCTCTTGGACGACAGTGATCGGAGATGTGTGATGGCCAAGGGCGATGTGCCAGTTCTTGTTGGCGTGGGCCAGGTGGTCAGCCATTGGGACGGCACGGGGAACGTTGCAGACGCGCCCTCACCTCTGTCTCTTGCCGTTGCGGCGGCAAAAGCCGCCATCGCTGATGTGGACTTGGCACTCTCAGGGGCATTGGCGGGCGCCATCGACACGCTTGCGGTCAACCGGTGCTGGGACGATTCCATTCCCAAACCGAACTACCCTGCCGGGCGAAATTCAAACCTTCCCGGCACCATTGCCCGAGACCTCGGCCTGAACCCCGCCCGCTCGATCTATTGGGAGGTGGGCGGCCATGCGCCCCAGGAGATGGTCAATGAAATAGCTGCAAGCGTCCACTCTGGCGACGTGGATTGCGCCTTGCTCGTCGGCTCTGAAGCCACCGGCGCCACAAAGACCGCCCGCCGAGCCGGTCTCACCCTGGATTGGACCGATGATGATCCGCGCGAAGTCGAGAACCGCTGGAGTGATGACCGGCTGCTGAACCGGACTGAGATCAAGCATGGCCTGGTTGTGCCGCCTTATTTCTATGCCCTGATCGAAAGCGCGATTGCCGCGCGTGAGGGCCGAGGTCGCGCCGCCCACCGCCGCACCATGGCCGAACTGTTCGCACCCTTCTCGGAGGTCGCCGCTGCCAACCCCTACGCGCAATATCCCAAAGCCCTCGGCGTGGATGAAATCGCCACCGAAACGGCGCGAAATTTCATGATTGCCGACCCGTTCTTGCGCAACATGATCGCCCAGGACAATGTGAACCAAGGCGCAGCGATCATCATGATGTCCGACACGAAAGCAGATGCGATCGGCATCGCGCAAAGCCAGCGCATTTACCTGTACGGCGGCGCCACGGCCAAGGAAGGCGACCTGTCTTACCGCCAACGGCTCGACAGCTCACGCGCCATGCAAACGGTGCTGCCCGGCGCCCTACATCAGGCCAGTCTCGCTGCGACGGATATCTCCGTATTTGACCTCTATTCCTGTTTCCCGTGCGCTGTGACCTGCGCCGATGATGCGTTGGGCGGAGCTGCCACCGCCAGCGGGCAGCCGCTCACCGTTACGGGCGGATTGCCGTACTTCGGGGGGCCGGGGAACAATTACAGCTTACACGCGATTGCCAGCATGGTCGAAAGGCTGCGGAAGCGACCTGGCGCGATCGGCCTGGTGCTGGCCAATGGCGGCTGGATGCACAAGGAGGCGGCCGGGATTTACGGTGCCGCGCGGCCCCGCGAATTCACACCGCCGAACCCCGTCACGCCGCTGCCGGACATGGTCAAGATTGATCCCGATCCATCCTCCGGCATAGTCGAAGGCTGGACGATTGTTCGCGGCCGCGACGGCTCTCCCGTTGGCATTGTGTCCTGCCGCACCGAATCCGGCGCTCGTTTCTTCGCTAATCCGGATGAGGGCGGCCTGGCGATCCTGCGCGAAGATGCCAGCCCCATAGGCAGGACTGTCAGCACCTTGCGCGAGGGTGAAGTCAATACGGCGCGCTTTGTCTGAGGCCGTTCCCAGCTGCAGGGCGCTGGACTACACTTTGCAAACAACCTAATCGCAAACAGGGGGCGCGGGGCGCTTTCCCGAAAGTGTAACGTTCCGGCACGCCAGACGTGCCCCAAGGAGACGATTATGAAGCCCATCCGGAAAGCCGTCCTGCCCGTAGCTGGTTTCGGCACCCGCGTTCTGCCCGCCACCAAAGCCATCCCGAAGGAGCTTCTGCCCGTGGTCGACCGCCCGGCGCTGCAATACGTCGTCGACGAGGCCCGCGAAGCCGGAATCGAACACATCGTCTTCGTCACAGGCCGCGGCAAAGGCGCCATTGAGGACTATTTCGACGTCGCCTTTGAGCTGGAGGAGGCGCTGAAGGCCAAAAAGAAGACCGCGATCCTCGAAGAGATCCACCGCATCCATCAATCCCCCGGCACCACGAGCTTCATCCGTCAGCAGAGCGCGCAAGGGCTTGGCCATGCCATCTGGTGCGCGCGCGATGTGATTGGCAATGAGCCCTTCGCGATCCTGCTGCCGGACGTGCTGGTGAAAGCTGACAAAAGCTGCACGGCGCAGATGGTCGAGGCCTATAACAAGGTCGGCGGCAATATCATCGCCGTCGACGCCGTGCCGGAAGAGGAAGTCAGCAAGTATGGCGTCATCGCGCCGACCAGCCGTGACGGCAATCTCATCAAGATGTCCGGCATGGTGGAAAAGCCCGCCAAGGAAGACGCTCCATCAAACCTGAAGATCACCGGTCGTTATATCCTGCAGCCTGAGATCTTTGAGCTGCTCGAAACGCAAGGCCCCGGCGCGGGCAACGAGATCCAGCTCACTGACTCCATGGATCGCCTTATGGAAACCCAGGACTTCTTCGCCGTTGAATATGAAGGCCAGGACTATGATTGCGGGTCCAAGCTCGGCTATTTCGAAGCGGTGCTGGCCTATGCGCTGGACAGTGAGGAGATTGGCCCGGGCGTTCGTGACCTTGTCGCCAAGGCGAACAGCTGAGGCTTTTGGAAGCCAGGTCCAATCAGGCTGAGCGTTTATCGCTGCGCAGCGGGGTCACATTTGCACCCTTGCTGCCCAGATCACGTTCTGGCGCCGCAACCACCCGGTTCCGGCCCTGGCGTTTGGCCTGGTAAAGGCTGACATCGGCGCTTTCGATCGTGTCCTGGGCGGAGTCTGTTGCCAGCAGCGTAGCGACCCCGAAGCTGGCGGTGCATTTGATCTTGTGGCCGCCATGATAGACGGTTGTGTCACCGATGCGTTTTCGAACCCGCTCGCAAACGCCTACGGCTTGCTCAAGGGTCAGGCTGGACAACAGAATTATGAACTCTTCGCCGCCCCAGCGACCCACCTGATCCATAGGGCCACGCAGCTCTGACTCAACCACGCGCGCAACTGATTTCAGCACCGCATCGCCGGCCTTGTGGCCATACTGGTCATTGGTCAGTTTGAAATCATCGAGGTCGAAGATCGCCACAGCGCCGATTTCAGACGTGCGGGACATGCGGTTCAACTCTTCGCTCAACCGGATCTGGACGTAGCGACGGTTCAGCAGCCCGGTGAGGCTATCGGTGGACGCAAATTTTTCCAACCGCTCGCGATACTTGCACAGGCGATAGTCATTCTGCGCGGCAAACGCGGCCAGCGGAATGACAACACAAAGAGAGATCATCAGCGCGACCCGCAGGAAACTTGCCTGATCCTGGGGAACACCGCTCATGGAAATGAGAGTGGCAAACAGCCCGGACAATGCCACGGCCACGACCACGATTCCGATGAACAGCCCGAACGCACGCATCATGCGCTGGGCGTCTGTGTGAATCTTGTCGTCCATATCTTCCATGTCGCGCACACTACACGGAAAAAATGGGAGTTTTGCTGAGAGAGCTATGGAACTTCACTGTCAGGGGTTAACGGTTCTTAAGCCATAAAGATCTGGAAATCTGCCTTAGCCCCAGTGCTTGGCGATCCACGGTGTCGGCCGAACGACCTTGTAGATCTTCTTGTACCAGGGCGCCGGCCAACGCCCATCACGTGCTTCATCCGGGTCAGGCTTGCCGGTAAATGCAACCACGCGAGTATCTTCCGGCAGGGGCGGCGTGACGAAATGATTCATCGGCCATTTCGGCATGAGCGTGTGTTTGAATGATTGGCACCATTGGCCCGGCCAATAGTCCATCTGAGTGATCTCGCGCGAAATATACACCTGGCTGATCCGATGCAGGTCCACCTTTGCTGCCGGATCCGCCATCAGATTGTCGTAGAGATAGGCATGGGCGCCAACGCGGAAGCGGTAGCATGACGTGTTGCCGATGCCGCTGCCAAGCTGGGTCCAGTTTTCAGCGACGATGAAGGTTTTATCCGGAGCATGGTCAAAGAACGGATCGATGGATCCGGTGATCACCAGGTCCACATCAAAGAACAGGACATCGCCGATGATATCAGCCAGCGGGTCTTGCCACAGCGATATCTTGCGCCATGGCAGCCATTGGGCGTGTTCTGGCAGGTCGATATGCGGCAGGGGCCGGGCTTCGATGCCTTCCTCATATCCGGTGGAATCGTCGGTGAAACAGATAAACCGCAGAGGGCGGGCCGTGTTTCGGCGCACCATGCGATGCAATCGATTCACATAATCGGCGCCATAACGGGTGCCCCAGCGCATGCAGATAACGGTTTGATGGTCGGCCATGGTGCGTGTCTCACTGCTGCCTCGCCTCTAGGACAGATCGGCGGCGCGATGAAGGGGCATCCACACAATTCATGCCTCAACCCGTCCCAGCGTCATGGCTTGCGCTCTTATCGGCGCGGCCTAGTGTGCCGCCAAAGAGTAAGAGGAAACGCGCCATGGACATGTTCGACCTGTCTGGAAAATCCGCCATCATCACCGGCTCGTCCCGCGGTATCGGCAAGGCCATCGCAGAAGCTTATGCTGCGCGCGGCGCCCATGTGACGATTTCATCACGCAAGCCCGGCCCCTGCCAGGAGGTCGCCGAAGCCCTCAACGAAGCCCATGGCGAGGGCACGGCCATCGCCGTTCCAGCGAACATCTCAGACAAAGACCAACTGCAAGCGATGGTAGACGCCACGAATGAGGCGTTCGGCAAGGTCGATATCGTCTGCTGCAACGCAGCCTCCAATCCATACTTCGGACCGATGGCCGGGATCAGCGATGAGCAGTTCGAAAAAATCCTGCAAAACAACATCATTTCAAATCACTGGTTGATCCAGATGTGTGCACCGCAAATGGCAGAGCGCAAGGATGGTTCGGTGATCATCGTGTCGTCCATTGGCGGGCTACGCGCCTCGCCTGTGATCGGCGCCTACAATATTTCAAAAGCGGCTGACTTTCAGCTGGCGAGAAACCTGGCTGAAGAGTTCGGGCCGAGCAATGTGCGTGTGAACTGCATTGCGCCGGGCTTGATCAAGACCGATTTTGCCCGCGCGCTGTGGGAGAATCCGGACATTCTGAAACAGGCGCTGCACCGGACACCACTGGATCGGATCGGCCTGCCGGAAGAGATCGCGGGCGCAGCCGTCTATCTCGCTTCACCCGCCGGAGCCTATATGACTGGCCAGACCATGATTGTGGATGGCGGGGCAACCGTCACAAGCTAACCGGGCTATCTACCAGTATACTGAAGTATAAATTCCCCGCTCACCATCGCACAGGCCATGAACTCGCCTACAGCACGAAATTCACTATAGATTTCACCGTTCCGACTGTCTAACGTCCACCACACATCTGGAGTGTGAGGGGATGATCATGCGTTATTACATGGGGCTGGCGGTCGCTGGCCTGATCATGCTTGGCCTATCGGCCTGCAGCGGCCCTGTTGAGAACGAATATGAGTGGGTCGATTGGAAAGGTGCCGGCGAAGCAGGCGCCACCGGCAACGCAGCCGGCATTACTGTCGAGTTTGATGGCGACCTGAATGCCAATTCCAAAGATGACGACACCGCCGACGATCTGTTCAGCGGGTGGCCCAGCACGTTCACCCATGAAGATGTCGGCGTTGCCCCCGCCGGCGGTGATGTTCTGCGCATGTATGGCGGCGAAGACACCGGCCCGCAGACCTTCCGTTTTTCACCGCCCGCCCATGACCCGGTTATCGCCGTGGTCAGCCTGGGCAGCACATCCAAACCTGCGCGCCTGGTATTCGATGATGCGGTGGAGGTGCTGGTATCCGGCCCCGGCAGATGGGGCGGGGTCGAAGGCGCTCTCAAAGTCGGTGAAGATGGCACCACGGTCATGGGCCGCGAAGCTTATGGCCTGGTTCGGATCAAGGGCACGTATGAGCGATTGAGCTTTGATATTCCCGACTATGAAGCCGATTACGGCCTTCAAATTGCCGTGCGTCAGGCCGTGGAATAACTGGCAGAGCGCCGCCAAAGCCCTTATTTCGGCGCAATGGACACATTTATCGCCCAGTATGAAACCGGCTTGAGACTGGGCGTTTTCGCTGCGGCCTTTGTTGTGCTTTCCGTTCTGGAGGCGGTGTTTCCGCGCCGGTTGCGCACCGCACCGCGCTTGCACCGTTGGATGACCAATGGCGCCATGGTGGGTCTGGCATCTGTGCTTGTACGCGTTTTGATGATCGCCGCGCCGCTTCTTGCCGTCGCAGCCGCCGCAACGCTGGCCAGCGAGCTTGGCTGGGGTGTGTTCAACCTCACCGGCTTGCCGATTTGGCTGGAATTTGTGCTGGCGATGGTCCTGCTGGATCTGGCGGTCTGGTTTCAGCACTGGGCAACCCACAAGATCGGCCCGTTGTGGCGCCTGCACCGGGTCCACCATGCCGATCGCGATTTTGATGCCAGCACGGCGCTGCGGTTCCACCCCATAGAAATTGCACTGTCGGCGGCGTGGAAGCTGGCCGTTGTCCTGGCGCTGGGGCCGGCTGCCGCAGCTGCGATCTTGTTCGAGATTGTGTTGAACGCCTCGGCACAGTTCAGCCATGCCAATCTCGCCCTGCCCCGCTGGCTGGACCGGGCGCTGCGCACCGTGATCGTGACGCCGGATATGCACCGCGTCCACCACTCGGTTGACCGCGAGGAACACGACCGGAATTTCGGTTTCTGCCTGTCGATCTGGGACCGGTTGTTCGGCACCTATCGTGCGCAACCCAATGGGGGCCATGCCCGCATGACCATCGGCCTGAACAGCGCACCAGGCGGCCAAAGTGACCGCTTGAGCTGGAGCCTCGCCTTCCCGTTCAGGCGTTAAGGTGTTTGTCGAAAAACGCCCGTGTGCGTGACCACGCAAAAGTTGCCGCCTCCTCATCGAAGCGGGCCGTGGTATCATTGTGGAACCCATGCTGGGTGCCGGGATACATGAACATCTCATAGTCCGCACCCGCGGCATCCAGCGCCGCCGCATAGCCGGGCCAGGCGTCATTGATGCGCGGATCGTTTTCCGCCAGATGCACCTGCAGCGGAACCTCCACGCGGGCGGCTTCTTCAGCGCTCGGCCAGCCGCCATAATAGGGCACGGCGGCTGACAACCAGGGCTGCTCGACCGCCATGTGATTGGCTACGGCGCCGCCAAAACAAAAGCCCACGCACGCCACCTTGCCGGAACAGGCCGGATGATCGCGCAGGAACTTCGCCGCATTGCGGAAATCTGCAAACATCTCATCGCGGTCGCGCTGGCGCTGCAAAACCCGCCCCTCGTCGTCGGTGCCGGGATAGCCGCCGAGAGGGTATAGTGCGTCCGGCGCAAAGGCCACATAGCCAGACAGCGCAACCCGGCGCGCCACATCGCGAATGTGGGGATTGAGGCCTCGATTCTCATGGATGACGACCACGCCGCCAACCGGTCCGGCGGTCACGGCCGGGATCACCAGATCGCCCGCCATCTCTCCTGCGCCGCCGGGCGAGTCATATGTGGCGGTTTCAACGGTGAAGGCTGGTGAAGTCTCGGTGGTTTGTTGCTTATCATAGTCCGGCATCATGCAGGCCGCGAGGCTGGAGACCGTCACGCCACCGACCGCAAACTTGCCCAGGCCCTCGAAGAAGGCGCGCCGGTCGATCTGGCCATGGCAATAAGCATCATAGAGCGCAAATGCGCCGTCCGGGATGGTTTTCGGTGTGTCGGCCATGGTGATTGTCTCCTTCGCTGTGAGAAGGACTATAGCCGACTTACCTAGATCGTCAGCGGCAATACGCCATTTGCGCCGGGAAAAACCGTTCGCGTCAGTTCACTTCGGCTAAACCCGAATTGCTGGCCGAGCATGGCCATGAAGATGGCACGCAGGTCATTGGCCGGGGCAAGATCGCGGCCCTCAAAGAGATCGCGCTCGGCAAGGCCTGGCCAATCACCAAGGATCTGTCCACCCGCAACAGCGCCGCCGAGCAGGAAGGCAGCCCCGCCCGTGCCATGGTCTGTGCCGCGTGTGCCGTTTTCTTTCACCGTGCGGCCAAACTCGGTCACAACGGCGACCTGGGTGCGGGCCCATGCCGCGCCAAACTCGTCTTTCATGGCGAGCAGCGCAGCATCGAGACGCGACAGGGCATTGTTCAACTGGCCGATCTGACCGGCGTGGCTATCCCAACCACCAACGGACGCAACGCCAATATCGGGGCCATTCTCGGCCGCCATCAGGCGGGCCAGCGCGGGCAGCGCGGCGCCCGCCTCATCGCCGCGGGCCGTGCGTCCCATACTGGTCATGTCGCTGGCGGCCGCGTCCAGCTCGACCGCCTGGGCCAAAGCCGATCCGAGCATGGGATCATCGGCATAAAGGTCGCCGAGGCGGGCAAGGGTGTCGCCGGAGGCTTCCGGGAGGACCGGCGGCGACCATGTGCCCACCTCGGCTGGCCCACGCAAGACGAGGGGAGTCGCCGGGCCAATCGAAACAGCAGATAGGGGTGTGGGTGCAGACTGAAGCGCGCGGTTGAGCCATCCATCGCGCAGCACATCGCCGGTGGACCCGCTTTCGAGAAGGTCCTGCCCGACAAAATGGGAGCGGCCGCGATAAGGGCTGGCCACGGCGTGAACGATGCTGGCTTCACCACCGGTGTAGAGGCCGTGCAACCCACCCAGCGCCGGATGCAGCGCAAAGCTGGAGGTCAGGCGCAGCGGATTTTCCGGCATCACGTTCGGGCGCCAGTCTGCCAGTTGGTCGATGGACGGCGGCACGGCAGCCAGCCCGTCCAGTGCACCGCGCAGAATGATCACCGCAAGTTTATTGCCTGAACTTGGCGCAGCGAATGCGGGCCGGGTGCTCACCGCCGTGGCGGCCATTGCGGCACCACCGGCCAGAACCATGCGCCGAGAGACGGTGAAAGGGCGTTTGGTCATCGGTCTATCTCCGCTGAAATTCGGGGGACATGAGGGCAAGCGTCAGGCCCTGTATGGCGCTTTCCGCGCGCGCAACTGCCTGTCGGGTGTCTGCGCTGACGAGCGGGCCGAGGCCCTCATCCAGGAACTGACCGGCGGCGATATCGCTGGGGGTACGCTGGGCCACCAGATTGGCCCACTCCAGGCGCTTCATGATGGCATCGGGGCCGGCCCATTCGCTGGCCGTATCAGGCCACCCTTGTGGTGAAGGCGCATAGAACGGCACCTGCCCGAAGGAGGTGTAGACATCTCTCGCCTGACCGCCCCCAAACACATTGGTGGAACCAACCATGCGGGCTGTGGACACCAACAGTTCATCCGGCGATTTGAATTTCACCTGTTCCTCGCCCCAGGCAGCATCGAGATTGATGACGGCCTTGGCGAGTTCGGTGAGATCTCCTCCGGTGTCGCGGAAGGCACGCGACAGAGTAGTAATCGCACTTTGCGGCGGCATGTCCGCCACGAAATGGCGGGCGAGTTTGGTCGCGATATGGGTCGCCGTGGACGGATGTGCGGCCGCCATATCCAGAACGGCGCTGGCCTGGTCAGCACCTTCGGAAACACGTTGGCCAAGAACGGTGCGCGCGCCTGGCTCATGCAGCCGGGGCTCAAACGTCACCGCGCCGATATCTGAATTTGCGAGCGGCGGCGATTTGATCGTCCAGCCGGTCAGTGCCTTGGCGAATTCGGTCACATCCTGCTGGGTGTAACCGCCATCTACGCCGAGCGTGTGCAGTTCCAGGATTTCACGGGCAAGGTTTTCATTCAGCCCCACCCCGCGCCGCTGTGCGATCCGGGTGCTGGGCCCGAAGGAGCGGATATTGTCGAGATACACCAGCATCGTCTGGTGAAAGCTGGTGGCTTGCAAGAGGTCCCTGAACGAGCCGAAAGCATTCTGGCGGATCGCTTCACGCTCATAGGGCCCAACAAGCGGCAGGATCAGGGGTTGGGTGATTGCGACCGTAAAATGGTTCGACCAGAACCGCACCCAGCGTTCATTGAAACTGGCATCAGTGCGCTCCGCCAGCGCGGCGCGGGCGATCAACTCGCGGCCAAACCCGTCCCGACGGGCACTTCGAAGAGCGCGTTGCAGCTCCATTTGAGCGTCCGGGTCGCCTGACTGTCTCTGCTGGCGCACGAGCTGGGTGTATTCGACAACCTTGGCTGCGCCTTCCTGGCCGGTGGGAAGCGGCTGCTGAGCCAGTGAAACAGCGGCGGTCCGTTTCAACTGGTCCAGCAGCCAACCGCGGGGGTCCGAAGTGGCCGCGGCAATCTCTCCGGGACGTGCCCCCAAGCCGAAGCGTGTCGCGGCGATGGCGCCTTGGGTGGTGCTCATGATGAAAGCTCCCGGTGTGGTCTCTATCTGCCCCTTGAATGGGGCGAGGCGCGCAAGTCCGTCGAAAAAAGTCTGCGGCAGGGAAGAATTAATCGAAACTCGCGGTCTTGATCAGCGCAAACACACGCTGGCCGGGGGTCAGCGACAGCTCCGCCACGGCATCTTGCGTGATGCGGGCAAATAGCGGCGCCCCCTCGCTGTCCAGTTCGATATCGACAAAGGGCTGGCCGGGGATCGGATGCAGCGCGCGAATCGTGGCTGGCAGGACATTTCGAATGCTGAGACCAACCGGTTCGGTCAGCGAAATGGCGACATCGCGGGCGTCAATTCGCATCCGCACAGTATACTTCGCAGCGAGGCCAGGCCGCGCGGGAAGCGACAGTCTGGCAGAACCGACGGAAATGACGGCCAAGCCATTTGCGCAGTATGGGTCCACGCAGCGCCCTTCCAGAATGACAGCGGGCCGCGTGCCGGCCTCTGCATCCACATCATAGCCAAAAGCGTTCAGCGTTTCGGTCACATCACCATGGGCGACAGTTTTTCCATCTGCGAGAATGAGGATGCGATCGGCGAGACGCACCACCTCTTCGACGGCATGGCTGACATAGATGGTTGGTACGCCAAACCGATGCGGCAGCGCCTCCAGATAGGGCAGGATCTCCCGCTTGCGCGCCCGGTCAAGCGCACTGAGCGGCTCATCAAGCAATAAGAGCCTTGGACGGGTCAGCAGGGTGCGGGCCAGCGCCACCCGTTGGCGTTCTCCGCCGGACAGCGACTCAGGATGGCGGTCCAGGAGCGGTTTCAGATCAAACGCCGACACAACGCCGTCGAATGTGATCGCCCCAGAGGTGGCGCGGCTGCGCGTATCGGCAAACGCAAGATTTCCCATCACGCTGAGATGGGGGAACAGGCGCCCATCCTGGAACAAATACCCGACCTCGCGTTTGTCAGGCGGGATGTGCAGACGGCGGCCCGCATCGCTCCACGGCGTTCCGGCACAATAAACATGACCCGTTGTCGGCTTCTGAAAGCCGGCGATCAGACGCAACAGGGTCGACTTGCCACTTCCACTGGGCCCAAACACTGCGGTGCAGCCTTCCAAAGGAAGAGCTTCATTCACCTCCAGCGTGAAACCCGGAAACGCGCAGGTCGCGAGCAAGGCGAGTTGATCATCCGACATGCAGCGCCCGCCTTCGGCCCAATCCGTACACCACCAGCAATACGGAAAAGGACACGAACAAAAGGATTGCCGACAGCGTGTGAGCCTCGCCATAGTCCATCGTTTCCACATGCTCGTAGATCGCGATTGAGACCGTTCGTGTCTCACCGGGAATGTTGCCGCCGACCATCAAGACAACGCCAAATTCACCGATGGTATGGGCAAAACTAAGCACCGCGGCCGTCAGGAATCCGCGCCAGGACAGGGGCGCGGCAATATTGAAGAAGGCGTCCCAGGGCCTTGCGCCGAGACTGGCGGCAGCTTCCATCAGCCCTGTACCGATGCGCTCAAAAGCCGTTTGCAGGGGCTGAACCGCAAACGGCAACGAATAGATAATCGATGCCACAACCAGTCCGGTGAAGGAAAAAGTGAGCGTTGATCCCGTCAGTTGCACCCACACCGCACCAAGGGGGTTTTCCGGTGTGAACAGGATCAACAGATAGAATCCCAGCACGGTGGGCGGCAGGACAAGCGGCAGAGCAACAATCGCCTCGACAACCGGCTTTGCGCGGCTTTGGGTGCGCGAAAGCCACCAGGCCAAGGGCGTTGCCAGCAGCAACAAGATCACCGTCACCAGAAAGGCGAGCCAGGCGGTAAGCGCGAGTGCAGATGCGTCCGGCAGGCTCACGGTTGCGCATACCCCAAAGCGGCGATGCGAGCCTGGGTGGTATCACGCGCCAACCACACCATGAAGTCCCCCGAGGCATGTCGATCAGCCGCCCGCCCCAGCATTACGGCGTCCTGGCGTATCGGCGCGTAACTGCCCGCTGGCGGGTGCCAAACGCCGCCGCGCTGCTGGTCTGGCAGGGACAGAACTTGCGTATGGGCGACAAAGCCCAGCTCCGCATTCCCGGTTTGAACAAACGCAAACGTCTGGCCGATATTCTCACCGAACACGCCCTTGGTTTCGAGGACCGCTTCGAGTTCGAGGTGTTCGAACACCTGCGCTGCGGCCTGTCCATAGGGCGCAAGATCGGGCTGGGCGAGCGCGACGCGTTTTAGATCTGGATCGTCCAGATCCGCGGGCCCGACGACGTCATCTTCGGGGCTCCAAAGTACCAGTTGGCCGACCGCATAGGTGAATCTGGAATTCCCGAAGATCAGACCAGCCTCTTCAAGGGCCATCGGGCGCACCTGATCAGCGGCCAGGAACACGTCAAATGGTGCCCCTTGTCGGATCTGCGCGTAGAGCTTGCCCGTGGACCCAGCCGTGAGCTGCACGCGATAACCGGTCTCGCGTTCAAATTCGGGGAGCAGTTGCTCCAGCGCCGGTTTGAAATTTGTCGCCACCGCCACGCGTACATCGGCTGGCGGACCGCGAAACGGACTGCAGGCGGCCAGAAACAACAATAAAGCCAGGAATATGCGCAAAAGCCCGCCGGTCATCGCCAAGACCTATCAGCCCTTTTCGGGCTCGCAAACTCAGGCGCTGGCGAGCGATTGCGATTGCGAGCCCGAATTGGACGCTGCGATCTGGTCCGCCAGCCGCGTGACAAGGTCAGCTGGCCGGAAAGGTTTGGCGATCAGGCAGGCGAATCCTGCGGCGCGGCACCGGGCCTGGCGCTCCGGCCCACTATCGGCGGTCAATGCGATGATGGGAATGGCCTGGTTTGGCCCAACGGCTGAGGCAACATGGCGGGCCAGGGACTCGCCACTGCCATCGGGCAGGTGGATATCACAGAGCGTGGCCTGGTAGGGCACCTGGGCAAGGCGGCGGCGCGCCTGCTGCAGCGTTTCAACCAGATCGATCGTCCAGCCCGCCGAAGTCAGCGTGCGGTGGATCAACGCCTGGCTGGCCGAATGATCCTCAACCACCAGTACGCGGCCAAGCTCGAACGTGCCACGCACGGGGCGCCCCGTGGACGCAGTCTCAGCGGCAAGGCGCGGGGCGCAGGCCATGGCGGGAACCGCGAGGGTGAACACGCTGCCACCGCCGTCGCGCGCGTCATAACTCAAGCTGCCGCCAAGCGCCTTGGCGATCGATTGACAGACATGCAGCCCAAGACCGGCACCCGCATTCCGGGCCGGATCCTCGCCAAGCCGCTCAAACGGCCGGAACAGGCGACCGAGATCTTGCTCACGAATGCCGGGCCCGGTGTCTTCTACCCGGCAGAGTAGATTGGTTTCCGCCCCGTCGCCCTGTGTCGCGATGGACACGCGCACTTCGCCGGCATCGGTGAACTTCAGGGCGTTCGACAAAAGATTGTTGAGCACTTGTCCGACACGGACAGGGTCCAGCATAACCCGCTCCACTCCACTACGAGCGACTTCAACCTGCAGGCGGAGCCCCTTTGCTGCCGCCTTTGGGGACCAAAGCTGTGACAGCTGTTCGGCAACCTCTTTCAGGCGCGTGGGGATAGGCTTGATCGGCAACTTATCCTGGCCGGCCTGTCCGGCCGCGAGTGTGTGATCCAGCAAGGTCGACAGCGCCTGGCTCGCCTCTGCGATGAGCCGCGCCTGGTCCCGGCCTTCCGTATCCAGTCCGGAATGACCGTGCAGCAGATCGGCATGGCCAAGCATTGCGGTGAGGGGGGTGCGAATTTCATGGGCAAGCGCCGCAAGCGTGCGCGCATGGGTCGAGCGGGTGTCGGTCAGTCTGGACGCCGACAGGCGCAGTCTTCCCGCAGCCAGATGCATCTGGCGGGCGCGATGTGCGTTTTCTTCTGCCAGCGCGTTAAGAAGAGCGGAGGCAGGAACATGCCCGACATAGGCGCCCTGCCGCGTGACATAGATGCCCTTTGCATGTGCATTCATATCCTGGTCCGCCAACTGGCTCGCGACCAGGCCGATCGGGGTATCTGCCGCAACAGGCAAAGGCGGCGGCGACATCAGAGAGCTGAGGCTGCACTTGGCAAACCGGTCGAGACCCAAGCGCAGGGCCGCTGACAATACATCATCACGGGTGGCGATGCCGAGCATTGTGCGTTCAAAAACGACCGGAACGGCCGTGATGGACGCGTCGGCCAGACACGCTTGCAAGGCAGCCGCCGCGCTGACGTCGGGTCGCATCGCGGTGTCTTCACCAATAAGATCTTCAATGCGCAACGGCATAGGCAGCGGGCCTCGGCCAGATTAAGGTTAATCAGCCCTAGCCGCCAATCGTTACCAGTGTGCAAACGCTTAAGTGATCAGCTGCTACGCAACTTCACTGATGTGGGTGACGATTTTGCCAACCAGACCATAGTCGACCGCTTCTTTTGCACTCATCCAGAAATCGCGGTCTGTATCCTCTTGTATCTTTTCAAGAGGTTTGTCCGTGGCGTTCGCAAAGATCTGGTTCAGCCGCTCGCGCATCTTGATGATTTCGCGGGCCTGAATTTCCACATCGGTCGCCTGGCCGCCAACACCGCCACGCGGTTCATGGAGCAGGTAGCGGGTGTTGGTCAGTGAGAAGCGGTTCTCTTTCTTCGCGGCGGCATAGATCAGCGCGCCCGCACTGGCGACCCATCCGGTGCCGAGCACTTTCACGGGCGCGCCGACAAACTTGATCATGTCGTGGATCATGTCGCCGGACTCCACATGACCACCTGGAGACGAGAGCACCAGGAGGATCGGGTCCTTGCTGTCTGACGCCAGCGCCAGAAGCCGTTCGCAGACCCGGCGGGCCTGTTTATCGTCAATCCCGCCGGTCAGAAGGATCGTGCGGGCATTAAACAGCGCCTCTTCCAGAAAGGCATTGGGTTCGCTGGCCGGTTGGGCCGGTTCGTCATCGTCGAGACGGGTCATGAACGCTCCAGAGTGTTCGATCAGGTCATACAGGTGAGGTGGTGCGGCGCGCCGGTCAAGGATGGCTAGCCTGTGAAATCACGGAAGACATCTTCCGCCGACAGATCGGGGCCGGTCTGTTCAGTGTCATCGGCGTCAGTCCCTTCATTGATGGGCTGAAGACCGGGGCCGTCTTCAACAACGCCGCGCTCTTCATCGATCTTGCGCCGACGATCGGCCGCAGAGGTGATGATATCATCCAGCTCGATCTGGCTGCACAGGCCCAGCGTCACGGGATCGACCGGGCGGATGTTCTGGGTGTCCCAGTGGGTCTTGTCGCGCACCTTGGTGATGGTGCCCTTTGTCGTGCCGATCAGTTTGGAAATCTGCGGATCGGTAACTTCCGGGTGGTGGCGGATGAACCAGGCAATGGCGTTGGGTTTGTCGGCCCGACGGATGACCGGAGTATAGCGCGCACCTTTACGTTTGGGCTGGGGAATATGCTCGATTTTGGATTTTTGCACTTTCAGGCGATAGTCGGCATCGGCCTCACCCTTGCGAATTTCCTCGCGGGTCAGGATGCCGCCGGCAATCGGGTCAACCCCGCGCATGTTTTCCGCGACATCCCCATCGGCGATGCCTTTCACCTCCAGATGGTGCAGCTCGCAGAAGGCGGCGATCTGGCCAAATGACAGCGTGGTGTTGTCGATCAGCCAGATGGCTGTGGCCTTGGGCATAAGAATTTCGGCCATGGGGTGACTCCTTGGAACATGTGCCAGAAACGCCGCCGCCCGGCACTTGCGTACCGGGCGGTCAGGAAATTCAGTGGCGAGATAACCTAACAATAAAGTTGATATAGCGCCCGCATCGTACAATTGAAAGCCTGCGCAGACGGTAAAGCGATGTCACGAAAACAAACGCACGGGCACGAGGGACAGATGACCAAGTTTGCAAGATGGGCGCTTTTGCCGATTGCCCTGCTCCAGGCCGGTGCACCGGCACTCCACATTCTCATTCCAGGCCTGGAGCCGATCGGTGGCAGCGCAGAGTCGGGACTGCTTCGCGCGCCGGAAAGCCCGCCTGGCATTTTCTTTGCGATCTGGCTGCCGATTTTCCTCGGATTCATCGCCTTTGCGGGCTACGCGCTGTTTAAGGATACGCCGCTCTCCCGACGCCTTGCTGTCCCCCTGGTGCTCACCGGTTTGATCGCAAGCTCATGGCAAGTCATCAGCCAGGTAATGGACGGGTCGGTGCTGGCCTATCCCTTTCTGCTGGCATTGGCGTTCGCGGCGTGGTGGTCCGCCTATCGCTTTGATGAGATGCGCGGGCTCGGATGGGGGTGGCCGACCGTGGCGGCAGACCTGACAACGGGGCTCTATGCCGGTTGGATGACGGTCGCCGCGGCAATTTCGACCACCAGCACAATCCGCACACTCACGGGGCTGGGCGCCACCGACCATGTTTGGCCAATGCTGATATCTTCACTGGTCATTGCAGCCAGCGGCGCACTGTTGGCCTTTGCCCGCATCACGCGAAGTCATTGGTATGTCGTGGCCCTCGCCTGGGGGCTGACGGGCATCATCATAAACACATGGAGCATCACCGGTATGAATGTGGGCGCAGTTCTGACGGGCTGTGTTGCGCTCTGGGTCCTGCGGCGACGGTTCACGCTTGGCGCCACCGGGGCGATGGCAGCTTAGGCATGACGACACCGACCGACGCCCCCCAACTCGATGCCGCAGCGATCATTGGGAATGCCGGTCAGATCGATTGGGTTGAAACACTTGTTCCGATCCTGATCCGCATGGCCAGCGCGGGCGCCTGCCTGCTTGTGGTGTGGCTGATGTCAGCGGGCGCAAAGTCGCTCGTGCGCTTCATTGGCAGGAAACGCATGGCCAGTCATGAGGTGTTTGACGGCTCCACGTGGGATCTGGGCGGGTCGCTGATCCAGTTTTTCATCCTGCTTGCATCGATCCCGCTCATCCTGGCGCTGGCCGGAGTGAACACTCTGCCCTTCCTGACGGAAAATGCCGTGGGAATTGTGTCAGCTTTCCTGATCCTATTCGCCGGTATTTTGCTGTCACGTTGGTTCGCCGTTTCGATCCGCAGCTTCGGGCACCGCGCTGCCCAGAACCAGAACGCAGACGACACGCTGTTCCAGTTCCTGGCCTCAATGGGCCGATACCTGGGCCTGGGGCTGGCGGTGATCCTGGCCCTTCAGCAACTGGGGTTCTCCACCGGCTCGCTGATTGCCGTTGTCGGCGCCGCCGGTCTCGCGCTCGCCCTGGCACTACAAGACACGCTGCGCGCCGTGGCCGCGGGCGTGATGCTGGCTGTCTTTCGGCCATTTCGCGTGGGCGATTGGGTGGAAATTTCCGGGCTTGAGGGCGAAGTGACCGAGGTCACGCCCTTCCACACCACCATAAAGACCGTCGACCATCGCAGTGTGATCCTACCCAATGACAAGGCCTGGGCCGAACCGATCACAAATTACTCCGCCCACGCTGAGCGCCGCGTCGATTTCTATGTCGATATTTCCTACGAGGACGACATTGGAAAAGCGCTTGACCTGTTAAGGGCAACGATTGCCGAGACGCCCGGCTGCCGAAGGGCCAATGACATCTGGGTCAGCGCTCACAAGCTAGGCGATTTCGGGGTCACCTTGCGCGCGCGCGCCTATGTGGCCAAAGCTGATTTCATTACGTTTCGCGGCGCTATCACCAAGCGCGTGAAAGAAGCGTTCGAGCAGGCCGGGATCACCATTCCCTTCCCACAACAGGTGGAGTATTCGCGGCCCTGGTCGTCGGTATCGGTTCAAATTGACGAGACGTCCAACGCGGGTGATGATTCAACGGTCGCCGACAAAAATCCGTAACGCACACCCGATACCGAACACGGTATTTCCTAAACACGAAGAGACTCCATGCTTGAACTTCTCACCGCCGCTACGCCCGCCTCAAGCGAGGCTGTGAATCTCCTGGATCCGTCCGAGCTGTGGCAGCGCTACCAGCCAGAACTGCTCGCCTGGGGCGTGAAAGCCGTCGGTGCGCTGGTCCTGATCATCATCGGGATGCGCGTTGCGGGCTGGTTGGCCGGCATGGTGCGCCATCAGGCGCTGAAATATGAGAGCATCGACGACACGCTGGGCAATTTCTTCGCCTCGCTGGTGCGATGGGCCCTGACGGCAGCGGTCTTTATTGCGGCGCTCCAGGTCTTTGGCGTTCAGGCCACCAGCTTCGTCGCCATTCTCGGTGGCATGACCCTGGCGCTTGGCCTGGCGATGCAGGGCGCGCTGGGCAATATCGCATCTGGCGTGATGATCATCATGTTCCGTCCCTATGAGCTGGGCGATTACATTGAGGCAGCGGGCGTGGCCGGCACGGTCAAGGACATCAACCTGTTCCGCACGGTTCTCGCCACCGTCGACAATGTGCAAATCCTGGTGCCAAACAGCCAGGCGATTGATGGCGTTATCAAAAACTATTCCGGCTATGACCGCCGGCGCGTCGATGTGATGTTCGGTATCGATTACAATGATGACATGGACAAGGCGATCAGCCTGGTCACCGACATCATCAAGGCTGACACCCGGATCCAGAACGATCCAGAGCCATTCGTTGCTGTCACCGAACTGAACATAAGCTCGGTAGACATTTCCACGCGCAGCTGGGTCAATGCCAGCGACTATTGGGCCGTGAAGTTCGACCTGATCAAAAAGGTGAAAGAGGCATTCGATGCCAACGGTATTTCCATCCCGTATCCACACACGATGATGGTGCAGAAAGCCGCTGAGTAAAAGCGCTGGCGCGAATCGAAAACACGCCCCGCCTGATCAACATCAGGCGGGGTTTCTTGTGACTACTCGTCCAGCTCAAGTATCTCTGTCAGGAAGACCGTCTCGGCATCGCGTTGGAAGTCGCGATTGGATTTCTTTCGAAAGCCGTGTCCCTCATCCATCGCCATGAGAAACCAGGCCATGGTGTCATTGGCTTTCACCGCCTCGAGGATTTGCTCGGCCTCGGTGTAGGGCACACGCGGATCGTTGAAGCCCTGGATGATGAAGAGCGGCTTGTAGATCTGGTCGGCGTTCCGCAGCGGGCTGATCTCATCGAAGAAGGCGGAGATTTCCGGATCGCGCTCATCGCCATATTCCACGCGTCGCAAATCGCGGCGATAGCCCTTGGTGTTGTCCAGGAAGGTCTTGAAATCAGAGATGCCAACAATGTTGACCCCGCCCGCCAGGCGCGCGCCATAGTCGATCATGGAGGCCAGCACCATGTAGCCTCCATAGGAGCCACCATAGACAACCACGCGGTCGCTATCGAGGTCGTCCTGGGTGTCGATCCAATCGAGAAGCGCGCCAATGTCCTCGACGCTGTCTTTGCGATTGAGGCCATTGTCCAGCGACACATAGGTTTTGCCATAGCCCGATGAGCCGCGAACGTTCGGCACAGCAACGGCGACACCCAATTCGCGGACCCAATACTGATACGTGGTTGAAAATCCAGGCCGCGACTGGCCTTCCGGCCCACCATGGATCTGGATGATCACAGGATGTGGCCCCTCCCCTTCCGGGCGATAGACGAAGGCGGGGATGTCGAAGCCATCCGCATTGGGAAACTCGATCAGCTCTGGTGCCACGAAGCCGTCTGGGTCCAGTCCGCCTGTCTCGGCCCGGGTCCAGCGGGTCAGCGCGAGTGTTTCCACATCGAAACTCCAGGCATCTGACGGGCTGGTGGCGCTGTTGAAAGTGAACCCCACATCCGTGCTGTCAGGGCTGAAGGTCACGCCTGAGGCAATGCCTACCGGCAGGTCCGGGCCGTCGCTGATGACCCCGGTCTCGAGATCCAGCAGGCGGATCGTACCAAGGCCACCTTCATTGATGGTGAAGACCACGCGGCTTTCATCGGCAGACACATCCCAGCTGGAAACGTCCCAGTTGATATCGCTGGTATAGACGCTCGCTTCGCCGGTTTCAGCGTCATAGCGCACCAGATTGCGAAACTCCGAGCCCTTGTCGGTGACGGTGAGAATGTCGCCGTCGCTGAGGAGTTCAGCGCCGCTATAGGCCACATCGTCATCGGCGTTGAACTCGGTCCAGTCACCGGTTTCCAGATCCAGGACAAAGATCCGGCTTTTCGTCACGGAGATGTATTGCTGAACCGCCAGCTTGCTGCCATCGGATGAAAAATCGATCGGATACAGCGCGCCTTCGCCTTCATGGGCAACCGTCAAAGAGGATGGGTCTTCCGGATTGGCGATCAGGATGTCCCAATCGGGATCAGCTCCCGTGGCGCGGTACCAGGCAACCTGTTCGCCATCATCACTCCATTCCAGCCCGCCATTGCGCGTGTCGGGCTCAGTGAACTGGGTGACATCACCGGACGCGGTGTCGAAATAGAAGCCCTGATAGAATTCATCGCCCCCGGTGTCTTTGCCGAACACAAAGCCATCACCATCGGGGTCTGCATTAGCCCCGCCCACGGGCTCATTGTAGAAGGTGAGTTGGCGGCGCATCCCGCCGGGTTCATTGACCTGGTGGACCTGACTCACTTCGCCAAACCGTGTTGAGATGAGAATGCCTTCCGCGGTCCAATCGCTGAACCCATGGCCTCGGAAATTGGAATATTGCCGCCGGCGTTCACTGATTTCAGATGGAATCTCGGGAATGCCCTCCATCACCAGATTGCCTTGCGTGACGCGCTCGTCGGCCATTTCGGCTTCAGGCGCTTCAGCGGGTTCTTGGGCCGGCGCGGCAAGACAAAAGGCCAATGCGCTCGTGGCGGCGAGAAAAGGCTTCATCATGGGTGAGGTGAGCTCCGTGAAACAGGCGTTAACCATAACCCTAGCAGCCGGGGTCCACTTGGGAAGGGCGCTGCCGCCGAATACGACCTGCCAGGCTGCGAATGAGCGTTTCACTCTTGGGCATTCGCGCGTAAACCGGCGCCATGGCGATCAAACTTCCAGGCGGTTGGACCCTTGCGCGTGGCCCGGCGATCACCGGCACGGATATCGCTGTTCAGGCGCCCGTGGCCGCGGCGGGTGATGAGGTGATCGAGGCCGTGATCCTGGACGACGCCGCCCCGGCTGCCCCCGTCAACGCCCCACGGCCGGTAAAAACCGAGAAACCACCGAAACGGCCCGCGCTGGTGCGCATCCTCGGCATAGGAATTTGGGGCTGGGCGAAGCTGATCTTCCTGTGCATTCTGATCGGCAGCGGGATTCTTCTGGTCGAAGAGACCCAGCGCGCCACGGAGGAAAATGTCGCCAACGCTGCTGCCGATGCCGCGCGCCAGGTCTATTCCGGCGCGCTGTGGGCGGTGCGCAATTTCTGGCAGCCGGCCTTGGCCGGGGCCGCCGTGGTGATGCCGGTCTGGATCTTGTGGCGGCTGGTGACCCTGCCGTTTCGAAAGTGATCAGCCCGCAGGCGCTGCATCCAGTTCAGACGCGGTCCAGATCTGGGTTTGACAGATCGGGCCGATGCATCCTTTGACCTGCAGCGTACCGTTGTCCAACCGCTTCAGGCGAGCCCCATACGTCTTACCGCTTTCGGGGTCATAGATGTCACCGCCGCGCCAATCCCTGGAACGCTCATTGAAGTCGGACAGCATCAGCAGGCCGAGCACAGGTTGGGCCTGCTGCTCAGGGTCAGGATTGTTCTCATCGGTGGCTGTTTCAGGCGTCAGGCCGGGGCGAAGTGCGTCAGGATCCATCCAGATGACACGTCCGCAGGGCGTGCCGTCCCCGCAGTCGCTGATGTTCAGCTTTGCCGAGCCCGCTTCAGTCAACCAGATGCCGAACACGTCTTTACCGTCAGCATGGGCGACGCCAGAAAGGCAAACAGCCAGCAATCCCAAAATGACAGACCTCATGGCCAAGCTTCCTTCACGTCGCACGCTTATGCATCTGACACAGGCCACTGCCATAGTCTTGCCAAAACAGCAGATGACAAAGGCGACATGAAACCCGTTTTCGTCGGCTTGAGTGCCGCAATCGTCTCTCTCGCCATGGCGCCCGCCGCCTTTGCCTGCTCATGCATGCAATACCAGTCCGCCTCTGAACAGGCCGAGGCTGCCGACGTGATCTTTGTCGGGCATGTGGTCGATGCCGGCCCGGCGCGCGATACGCGAGGGTTCTTTCAACGCCTTCAGGACTGGTCGACCGGGCACAAACCCATGCGCGATGAAATCACCACGTTCCAGGTCGACCGGGTGATCAAGGGCGGCGTGGATGGCGACCTCTCCATCCGCCACCTGCCAGGCATCCACAGCGCGACCTGCGGCGTCAGCTTTCCCAAGGGCCAGGAAGTCATCGTGCTGGCCTATTCCGGCTCAGACGGCCAACTCACCACCAGCCTGTGCAGCTGGCCGCAATTCACAGCCGATGCGTTTGTGGAAAGCACTCAGTCAGACTGAAGACGGCGGGTCGATGCTGACCTGCGCTCGTGCACCTCTTCTGACCGCGCCGCCGCCCTTTTGAAAGACAGATGACGCCAACACAAAAGACCCGGAACGGGATGCTCCGGGCCTTTCTAAGCGTTGGAAGCGGGCTTGAGACTAGATCAGCGCATAACCTTTGGCGTTGATATAGTTACGCAGATCGCTTGCCCGGCGGCTTGGCTCTGGGTGGGTGGACATAAATTCCGGTGGGCGGGAGCCTGAGGAATTGGCATCCATCAGTTCCCAAAGGCGCACGGACTGGCGCACATCATAACCGGCGCCATACATGTAATCCACGCCGACACGGTCGGCCTCCAGTTCGCTTGTGCGCGAATAGGGCAGGATCACCCCAAACTGCACGGCCGCGCCGCCAAGGGCGCCGATCAGCGAACCATACTGGTTCAACTCGTCTGAGGATGCGACGGCGATCTGGCCGGCCACAAGCGCAGCCTGCGCAGCGTAGGCGCGGGTCATCCGCCGTCCGGCATGGTTGTAGACAGAGTGGCCGATCTCATGGCCGAGCACGGCCGATAGTTGGTCGTCATTTTCTGACAGCTCGACCATACCGCGATAAACACCAACCCGATTGCCGGGCATCACGAAGGCATTAACGTCCTGGGTGTCGAAGA
This sequence comes from Pseudomonadota bacterium, assembly GCA_039815055.1. GTDB lineage: Bacteria > Pseudomonadota > Alphaproteobacteria > Caulobacterales > Hyphomonadaceae > UBA5336. The sequence goes on from JBCCAA010000040.1 coordinate 24,716, forward strand.
CGGCCACATCCCACTGTTCACCCGCCTTGGGAGACGCTCTCTCGATGCGGTTCCAGGTGCGCATGACCCGATTGCGCAGTGTCGGGCTACTGGTTTGCGGCGTCTGAGCCTTCATATCCTGCCAGGCTGTAGCGGCCATTTGGCCGATCTGGGCGTCACTGAACAGGTTGAATTCCTGCTCGCCGGTATACTGGTTGGTGGTACAGGCCGAGATCGGGAACACGGTGCCAGCCGCAAGACCACAGATGATCGCGCGGCGAGAAAGGTTCAGTTTTGGCGCGTCTTCGAGTAGCGCGCCGTCGAATTTGAGCGATTCTGTCATGTTCAGCCTCCTGGGACGATGCACACATTAACCCGCACGCCTTGCGCGCGAAAGGTCATTCCTGACTGCATAACAGCTCAAGCGGCTTGAACCCGCCATGAACCAAATGCGCCGTTGATCAGGCAGGCATCGAATTCAAGAGGGTTTTGGCCTGCTCGACCCAGTTTTCGCGCAGAACCCTGTCTTCGAAACTCATATACTGGTCAACCCAGGCGATGTTTTGCGGCGTCCAGGCGGCGATCTGTTCGAAATGGTAGATACCGAGGCTATGCAGCACGTCCGCGATCATGGGACCGACTCCTCCAATCTGAGTGAGATCATCGGGTTTGCCGCCATTGGGCTTGTCGAAGGCGGCTGGCTTCTCAGGAGCAGCCTGACTTGCTTCCGGCGCCGGCGACGCAGTGACAAGAGTGGGCTCTGGCTGTGGTTCTGGCTGTGGTTCGGGGGCCGGTATCGGCTCGACCGTGGTGGGCACCTCAGCGACTGTGGGCGCGACGGGCTCCGGTTCAGGTTGAACTTCAGGTTCAGGTTCTGGTTCAGCGAACACGGGCGCGACGGGCTCCGGTTCCGGTTCGGGCACCTCAGGCGCAGCCTCAACCGGCGCGGGCTCGACAAGGGCCGTAGCCGTCGCCACCGCTGCAGTCGCTGTAGCGGCCAAGGCCGGAACATCGGGATCACGACTACGCTCTTCCTCAAGGTAAGCAAGACGCCCTTCGAGATAGCGATTTCGCCAGCGCAGACGGGCCAGTTCCTCGTCCGGCGTTTCGCGTTCTTCTTCGCCATCTACAGGTTCGGCGTCAGTCACAAGCGACGGTCCGGGCGTCGCAACGGGCTGAGGGTCGAGTGTGTCATCATCGGTGACGCCGAACCGGGCCTGCAGGGCCTGGACGCGGGTCTGGAGATACTCGTTCTGCCACCGCATCTTGTCGGCGTCGGTACTTTCACCCGCATCTGAAATGGAGGCGACAGGCTCGGTTGTAATCTCGGCTGGGGCAGCTTGTTGCGCGGTGTCCAGATCGGCGCGTGCTGTCTGCAGGTCTGATTCAGCCTGGTCCCTCTGGGTGCGTGCCGCATTCAGCTCGCCCTCAAGGACCCCTATCTGGGCTTTCAGCTGGTCGCGCTCGGCAGCCGCTGCACCATCATCGCCGCCCGAAACTGCAGCAGCTGCAACCGCGCCAAGAGCAGCGCCGGCTGCACCGCTTGCAAGATCGGGGGCGGGTTGATTGCGCAAGGCTTCAAGTTCAGCCTTGGCTGATGCCAGCTCACCGCCCAAAGCTGCAACCCGGGAATCGCGCTCGGCAATCTCAGCCGACATATCAACGCCATCGGCGCCTGCCAGGCGGCGCTGGGCAGAATACAGGCCTTCGATCTCTGTGCGCGCCTGATCCAGTTCCGTCTGGGTGACACCGAGCTCGACTTCTGCACGTCGCATCTTTCCGCGCAGCAAAAGCCCGCGCAGTCCGGCGCCAAAAAGCAGTCCCAACAGGGCTGCGGCCCCGAGGTAGATCCACATCTGAGACATGAGCCAGGTCATTGGTTGCTCCGATCCAGAACCTTGAATTCGAGACGCCGATTAGCCGCGCGTCCGTCCGGCGTTCCATTATCAGCAATCGGCTGATCAGGGCCATAGCCCACAACAGATAACCGATCATCCGCAAAGCCGCGCGACGTCATATAGTTGGCGACAGCCTGCGCGCGAGTCTCGCTCAGAAAAATATTGAACGCACGTTCGCCCTGGTCATCCGTGTGCCCGGCGAGCTCAAAGGAAAGATCCGGTCCACATTGACCCGCCACCGCCATGATCTTGTCCAGGGTTTCACCGCTTAGGCGGTCTATATCGGCGGCACCGGAGGCAAACACCACCGAATTCGCAGCCAAAACGGTGGAAAACGCTGATTCACACGCGATGCGCGGATCAACCGTGAAATCGATGTCGGCGATCTCCGCCACATCGACCGCCGCATCCCGCGCCGTGAATACCACCTCAAATGGACCGTCGAGCGCGGACATGTCTTCTCGTAGAAAGGTCAGCACACTGCCTGGCGCCTCCCCTTCAAAGACAAAGCCTTCGCCTTCGGGATCAAACAACATGTCGCCAGTCTGAAAGCGTGAAAAATGCGGCAAGCCGACCCGCACACCGTCCATCCACTGGTTATAGACCGGCCCATCGACAATCATTTCGTCGGAAATATCACCGCTGAAATGCTGCTGCGCGATCGCGAAGATCTCGGCTTTCTCGGCCTCGTTTGAGACCCGTCCATCGAGGCGCAGGACACCGTCTTCATGACGCGCAGCCCAATGGCTCGGGCCGTCAATATTGGGCTTGCCGATAAAAGGCTCGCCGAGATCGGCGACCTGGGCTGAAATTCGCGCCCGGCGCGCCGATTCCATGGCGATTCCAGACACAAACAGCGTTCTGTCTTCGAGCACGGCCGTGCCGGCATCCAATTCGCTGAGTGCGGTCAGGCCTTTCAACGCAGCGCCATGCCAGTCCCCGCCCGGCACGCCAGCCGCGACCGTCACCCGGTCTTCGACGCCCTGTAGCGCAAATCCATCAGCGAACGCGCGAAATTCTGATTGGGTATTCTCGCTCGGCGCGTGGCCGGCCAGCACAACCTTGCCTTCCGGCGTGAGCGTAGCGCGCCAGATAAATGGCGAGACGAGTGCGACATTGTCCATCTGGTCATCGACTGCTGTGACGCCGCCAAACACCATGCCGCCCAGACCCGATGACGTCAGCACCGCGTCGGTCGCGTCTGCACGCGCTGCCGGGCTTGGCGGGGTGCCGGTAAGGGTTGCTGTCTGCCCATCCACACGGACAAAAGCCCAGTCAAACCCGCCTGCTTGCAACGCTTGCGACGCGACTTGGGTCAGTTCGGTCTCCTGAGTTTTTGCAAGACCGGGAAACTGGAGGTAAGACCAGCCAGCCAGGGCCATGAGGCCCAATAGCGACAGCACCGTAAGGAGCCAATCGAACAGTTTCATTCTCCGCCCCTCTTTTCGGATCATGGCGACTTTCGAGACCGCACGCATGCCGCAAACACAATCACCCCGCAAGGATGGTCAACAGTCACACGATGGCGTCCTCTATTACTGAAATCACTAGCCTGACCAATCCCCGGGTGAAAGCTCTGAGGGCATTGGAACGCAAAAAAGCCCGTCAGGAGAGCGGCCTGTTTCTCGCGGAAGGCCCCCGTCTGGTGCAGCAGGGCATCGATGCGGGCTGGGCGCTCGATACGCTGGTCGTCGTCGCCGCGCGCGCGCTGGATCGCGATTATGTGTCGGATCTGGCCAAACGGGCTGAAAGCCTCGGCGCCAGTGTCATGGCTGTTCCAGACCGCGTGATGGCGAAAATCGCAAGAAAAGACAATCCAAACACCGTTTTGGGTACTTTTCAGCAGAAACTGACACCCTTGAGCGGTTTGGAACGCGGCGCCTCAAAACTCTG
>JBCCAA010000081.1:0-10144 GCA_039815055.1 Pseudomonadota bacterium
ATCATTTGCGACGTAGGCATACCGGTTTACATACGCCGTGCCGCCCTCGGCGAATCCGACCGGGTCTGAGCTCAGGAACCGCCCGATGACGGGGTCGTAGTAGCGGGCCTGCATATAGGTGAGGCCGGTCTTGGCGTCTTCCACATGGCCGGTGAAGCCGATCTCGTCGCGGTCGCCGGGATGGGCTGTATTGCGGCTCGCCGAACGGGGTGTAGCGCTCACGGTACCACAGATTGCCGAACTGGTTGGCATAGGCCATCGGGCTGCCGAGGTGGTCGGAATGCACGAAGTTCAAGGTGGACGAGTTCCACTGGCGCGCAAAGACGCGGCCATCCATGCGCAGATAATCTGTGATCTCTCCGCTGGTGGTGTTGCGGCGGTAGACCATTTCGCCGGCAAGATTGTAGACGGAGTAGATCGACTCCCCATCAATCACTTGCTTCACGCGCCTGAAATTGCCATCATAGACAAAGCTGCCAGTAGACGCGCCGCTGATCGAGGTGGGCTGGTTTCCCTGATTATAGCTGAACCCGCGCACCCCATCGCTGATGACACTGCCGCGCCCATCATGGACATAGGTGCGCCAGGCCGTGCCATCATCACTGTCGCGGGCGCGGTCCACATTGTTCAGAACGGGATCATACTCGATCTCGACCAGCCGCGAGCCGAGCTGTTTCGTCAGCAGATTGTTCCGGTTGCCATAGGTGAAACTGCGCGGGTTCAGTTAATGCGCAATCTGTTGCGTTTGTTAACCCCAATGATCAAACATCTTCCAAGACATCGAATGTGTAATAACCGTACCATCCAAATTTCTGCATGCGTTCCGCGCGAAAAATCGATTTCCCATCACGCCCTTTTAAAAATAGGGATATGACTTGCATCAATAAGCACAGGCTGATCGTGTAGAACGGAACATCCAGACCTCGCACATAAGATTCAATTAGAATTGAAGCCGGTAACAGCCCTTGCGATAAGACAACCATAATTGCGAGTATCTTTACTGCTATTTTCATTCGCACCCGATATTAGAACCATTCGGTGTGACGTAGATGAGAAGCCCGCCGCCATCTGCGACCTTTTACGGCTTTTCTTTGGGTTTCAGCTGGCGAAGCCGGGTATCTGTCAGCGGCATTGCGAGTATCAGTGCGGGTATCGAGCTTCAAAGAAGCGGGTATTTCCGCTCTGATAGCCACAAAAGTACCCGCAAAATACCCGGATGCAAACGGATGTACCCGCACCACATCGGACACGAAAACTCTCGAGAATCCTGTAATTCCTTGTAACTATGTAGATTTTGGACAAAGAAAAACCGCTCCGGAGAGCGGCTTGGTGCCCAGAAGAGGACTCGAACCTCCACGCCCGAAGGCACACGGACCTGAACCGTGCGCGTCTACCAATTCCGCCATCTGGGCACGCAATTGGAAGTCGCGGTTCTTACTTGCGCAGGGCCCCGCCCGTCAACGGCAAAGTTGAACCCTGTCGCATCCACGGCAATTGCCAGCACCAGCGCAAACGCCTATCCAGCGCCGATGCAAACGCTCGCCCTTCTCGACTATGGCTCTGGCAACGTCCATTCCGCCCGCCGCGCGCTGATTGAAGCAGCCCGTCTGGCCAGCATTGACGTCGATGTTCGACTTACCGACGACCCCGAGACTGTGCGCGACGCAGACCGGATCGTGCTCCCCGGCGTAGGCCATTTCGCCCAGTGCATGAGCGCCCTCCAGTCGCCCGCCGGCCTCGTAGACGCCATCACCGAAGCTAGCATGGAGCGCGGTCAGCCCTTCCTTGGCATTTGCGTGGGCATGCAACTCCTGTCTGACTTTGGCGCGGAAGATGGCAACACGCGCGGCCTCGGCTGGATCCATGGCGCGGTCTTGCCGATTGAGCCCGGCCCCGGCCTGGCCGTTCCGCATATGGGCTGGAACGCGATCACGCCGCTGATGCCCCACCCCGTTCTGGCTGACCTGGGCCCAGACCCCCACGCCTATTTTGTTCACTCCTACAGCTTCGTGCCCGAAGATGAGACCCATATCGCCGCATCAACCAGCTATGGCACGCCGATGGTTGCTGCCGTGGCCGACGGGCCGATTATCGGTACCCAGTTTCACCCGGAAAAGAGCCAGGCAGTGGGGCTGAAGCTGCTTTCGAACTTCCTGCAATGGACCCCATAATGCGTTTTTCCCTGTATCCGGCCATCGACCTTAAAGACGGCGCATGTGTCCGCCTGTTGCGCGGCGAGATGGACCAGGCAACGACTTTCAACCCCGACCCGGCCGACCAGGCGACGCAGTTTGCCGCCATGGGGTTTGACCACCTCCACGTGGTTGACCTGAACGGCGCGTTTGACGGCCAAAGCGCCAATGGCGACGCCGTTCGTACGATCCTTAGCGCAACCGATGTGCCGGTGCAGCTCGGTGGCGGTATCCGTACCCGCCAGCAGATCGAAGACTGGCTAGAAGCAGGCGTAAACCGCGTCATCCTGGGCACGGTCGCACTGCGTAACCCAGAGCTTGTGAAATCGGCTGCCCAGGACCTGCCGGGGCGCGTCGTGGTTGGCATTGATGCCAAGGGCGGGCGTGTCGCGGTGGAAGGATGGGCGGAAACCTCTGATATGCTGGCGGTGGATTTGGCCAAGGCATTTGAGGGTTGCGGTGTGGCAGCGATTGTAGCGACCGATATTGGACGCGATGGTTTGAAAACTGGTGTGAATGTGGAGTTTACCGCGCAACTGGCCAGCGCGGTGTCTGTTCCGGTGATTGCGAGCGGCGGCGTCGCGTCCGTGGACGATATCCGTCGCCTCCGCGCCGCCGATAGCGACACGCCCATTGAAGGCTGTATCCTCGGCCGCGCCCTTTACGATGGTGACATCGACCCCGCAGAGGCGATTAAAATCGCGAATTAAACCGTTTCGTCCCAACGTCGGCTTAGGCGGTAAGCTGCGTTGATGATGCCGACCATAGAGTAGGTCTGCGGGAAGTTGCCCCAAAGCTCTCCGGTTTTGGTGTCGACATCTTCAGACAACAAGCCAAGCCCGGTGCGATGTGCCAGCACTTCCTCGAACATAGCGCGCGCATCTTCTTTCCTGCCGATGCGCGACAGCGCGTCAATGTGCCAGAACGTGCAGGCGGTGAACGCGGTTTTGGGCGCACCGAAATCATCCTCGACCCGGTAGCGATAGACGTGGTTGCCCTCGCGCAATTCCTCGTCGACCCGCTCCACGGTCGCGACAAAGCGTGAGTCCATCGGCTCGATGAAGCCAATCTCCGCCATCAACAGGACGGACGCGTCGAGCGCGTCACCGCCAAACGCCCCGGTGAAGGCCTTGCGGTCTTCGCTCCAGGCCTTGTCCAGGATCACGGTGCGCATCTCTTCTGCGCGGGCGGTCCAATGGTGGGCGCGATCTTTCAGCTTGAGCTCGCCTGCGATGCGGGCCAGTCGGTCACAGGCGGCCCAGCACATGATCGCGGAGGATGTGTGGACATCGGCGCGGCCGCGATACTCCCAAATGCCAGCGTCTGGCGTGTTGTAGACCTGGTAGGCGCGTTCTCCGACCTGTTCGAAATGTTCAAACTCCAGCGGGCCGGCCTTGGCCTGCAGGCGATCATCAAAAAAGGCCTGCGCTGCGCCCAGGATAACATGGCCATAGACATCATGCTGAACGTGTTCGGCGGCCTGGTTTCCGAACCGCACCGGACCATGGCCGCGATAGCCGGGCAAGTGGCCGGGGATTTCTTCGGTCAGGTCTTCTTCCAGGGCGATGCCGTAAACGGGCTGGATATGCCCGCCCTGGGTGTGGGCCACCGTGTTGCGCAGGTAGGCGAGATAGCGCTCCAGCGTGCCGACCGCCGACAACCGGTTCAGCGCTGTGACGGTGAAATAGGCATCGCGCAGCCAGCAATAGCGATAATCCCAATTGCGCTCAGATCCGTCATGCTCGGGAATAGATGTGGTGAGTGCGGCCACGATGCCGCCCGTCTCATCATACACGCATAACTTCAGCGTAATCGCAGCGCGGATGACGGCGGCCTGCCATTCTGGCGGGGTTGCCAGGCGGCGCGACCAGTCTCGCCATTGCTCGCTGGTGCGCTTCAGCCAGTCGCCCGCCATTACGCCGACCGCATCTGACAGGCTTTCATCTGGCCCGAGGATGAAACTGATGTCACGATCGAGCACAAATTCGCGCGCGTCGACCACATAAGAGACCGGCGCATCGGTGGTGACGCGAAAGCCCGCATCATCATCCATGAACCGGATATGGGAGACGCCGCGCTTGACCGGGATAGGCTCAGCGCCGCCATTGCGTTCAGCGGCCAAGTGGACGCGGATCCGCGGCATGCCTTCCAATCTGCGCACCCGGCGCACGATCGATGTGGGGCGAAACAGCCGGCCCCGATCGACGAAGCGAGGGGCGAAATCAGTGATCTCAATGGCCGAGCCGTCCTGGGCGGTCAGCACCGTTTTCAGGATCGCGGTGTTGCGGTCATAGGACTGCGATGCGCTTATCTGACCGATCAATTCAATCGCAAAACGGCCATTCCCGCCAAGCAGTGCATTAAACACTGGCTCCCCATCCAGGCGCGGCAGGCACAGCCAGTTCACCTCACCCATAGGATCGATCAGCGCTGCAACGGTGCCGTTGCCGATGATGCCCAGTTCTAATGTGCTCATGTCAGGGAGGTCTCCAGCAAGGCCCAGATATCTGAAGGTGCGTTGACCCGTATTGGCGCAACGCTTTCGCCCGGGCCGACCTTGATGGCCGCTCCGCCAAGCTCCAGCGCCGCGATCATGGCGTCTTCATCGGTTGTATCGTCGCCGACCATGACGGGTCGTCGACCCTCAAAGGGCGGGTGTTGCATCATTCGCGCCAAGGCCCGGCCCTTATGGGCGCCCACGGGCTTGGCTTCGAAGACCATCTTGCCATGCTGCAGGCGATAGTCTGGCATCGCGGCAACAACCTGCTGTAAACGCTCGACCAGTTGACCCTCATATCGCGGCGCGGCGCGGTAATGGATGGCAACAACCGGCCCCTTGGGCTCCAGGCGAACGCCATCCAGCCCGCAAATCGCGGCTTCGAGTGACGCCGTCAACCGCTCAGGCGTCTCAGGTTTGTCGCCCGGTGACTCGCCCGGCGCACACATCTCAAGCCCGTGGCCACCGGCGCGCCAGATCCCAAGAGGCACACGCTGGCTGAGGTCACGAACATCGCGCCCGCTGATGGCCGCAAGCGCCCCCCCAAGCTGCGCGGAAAGTGCAACAAGCGTCTGCGCGCCACCGTCCGGCAAGACGCACAGGTCCGGATCATCCTGGATCGCCACCAAGGTTCCGTCGAAATCAAGAAACAACGCCGTTTCCGGTGTAATCACCACAGGATGGGTCAGATCGCTCATAGTCGCCTTGAAAACGCGCTTGCGCCGATGCGCAAGTCCCCAAGGTCAGTTTTCACCGACAGCGCCCAGATCTTCCAGGAACAGACCCCTCCACCAGGTGACATCCTGGCTCACCACAATATCGCGCAATTGCCGCCAGCGGGCCTGGCGTTCTTCAAGCGGCATGGTGAGTGCCATGTAGATCGTCTCAGCCAGGCGGCTCCGGTCATGGGGGTTTACAATCATGGCAGCTGACAGCTGTTCGGCGGCCCCGGCAAATTCAGACAGGATCAGAACACCGGGATCGTCTTCTTCCTGCGCCATGACGAATTCCTTGGCCACCAGGTTCATGCCGTCACGCAGGGGCGTCACCAGACCAACGCTGGCAATGCGGAACAGGCCCGCAAGCTCCAGACGGTCATAGGACCGCGCCAGGTAGCGCAGCGGGATCCAGTCCAGATCGCCATGGTCGCCATTGATCCGGCCTGCAAGCTCATCGAGCCGCACGCGCAACACCGCATACTCATCCACCTTGGACCGCGACGGCGGCGCAATCTGAGTGACAGAAACATTGCCGATCATGTCGGGATAGGCGTCGAACAGTTCGCCAACGGCTTCAAATCGCTCCGGCAGGCCTTTGGAATAATCCATACGGTCGACGCCGATGACCAGTTTACGGTTGCCAAGGAACCGCCCAATCCGCTCGCCGGCAACATCTGCCGTCTCACTGCGCGCAGCTTCGCGAAAGCCTTCCGCATCAATCCCTATGGGATAGGCTGCAACTTTCAGGGATTTTCCGAAGGCGGAGATAGTCCCGTCCTCATGTTCTTCGGCCCCGCAGTCTTCGGTCATGTACTGGATGAAATTTGCCCGGTCGCCTTTCGACTGAAACCCGATGACGTCAAACGCCGCCATGGCCCGCGCAATCCACTGGTGCTCCGGCAGGGCACGGAAAATCTCGGCGGGCGGGAAAGGGATGTGCAGAAAAAATCCAACCGGCCCATCCCAACCTGCCCGGCGCAGGCAATCGGCCATCAGCAGAAAGTGATAATCGTGCACCCAGATGCTGTCGCCAGGCTGCGCCCGATCGGCCACCATGGAGGCAATGCGTTGATTGACCGCTGCATAGGATTCGAAACTGGCGCTGTCGAACGTGGCCAGATCGATGCGATAGTGAAACAGCGGCCAGAGCACGCTATTGGCATAGGTCAGATAGTAGGCGTCATACTCATCCTGCGTGAAATCTGTCAGTAGGAATTCAACGCCTTCATCCTTGAACACGCGGGCGCCGCGCGGCGCTTCCTCTGAGATTTCACCGCTCCAACCCGCCCAGACACCGCCGGTTGACTTTAAAGACTCCCACACGGCCACCGCGAGCCCGCCAGCCCTGGATCCTGGATCCGCGGCTGTTCGGTTCGAAATCGCGATCAATCTGCCCATTTGGTCCCCAGTTTCCTGTTTGAAGCACCATAGGGGAGATTCACCAAACGCGCGAGGGCCTCGACGGCAACGTCAGACTTGCCATGATCGGTCCCGGCTCGTTAAAGCAGGCGGGGTGCCACTTGGGAGGGCAAAATGAGACGATATGACGAAGACACCGCTTCAGCGGGACGTCAGGTTCTGCCCGATCTGGTGCGCGCCTGGGCACTGTTTGGAATCTGCGTGGTGAATGTGGGCGTGCTCGCCTACCCTATGGCCAGCAGCTATCATGGTGGCGGTTTGGGCACGTCTGCGGACACTGCAGCCTTCTTCCTGGTGAATGCGCTTTTCATGATGAAGTCGTATTCGCTGTTCTCTTTCATGTTCGGCGTGGGCTTTGCCTATCAGATCGACTCTGCTGAACGGCGGGGCGTAGGCTTTGCCGGGCGGTATTGGCGCCGTATTCTGGGCCTGCTGGCGTTCGGCATTCTCAACATCGCGCTGTTTTTCTTCGGCGATATTCTGGTGATCTATGCGGTTTTGGGGGCTGGTCTGTTCCTGATGAAGGGGCTGGATTGGAAGAATTTACGCCTGATCGCGATCATCCTCTACATCGTCCAGATCGTTCTCATCGCCTTGTTCGCCCTGGCCATGTGGGCCGGTTTCACCTTCGCGCCTGAGGAAATGACCGAGGTCACGACCAAATTCACCGAAATGAATAAGAATGCGGTGGCCGCGTTTGGCGAAGGCACGTTTGTCGAAGCAATGATGTTCCGTCTCATCACCTATGCGGAAAGCTTCTCGTCCATGATCATGATCCAGGGTGTGGGCGCCTTCAGCTTCTTCCTGTTCGGGCTGGCGGCGGTCAAAGCGGGCGTGATTTCAGACCCGAGCGCTGCGATCTGGAGGCGCGCGCGCCTGATTGCCCTGCCCCTTGGCCTGCTGATCAGCGGCCTTGGCGGGTATGTGACGGTTCAGGCCAACGGTATGATCGACCCGAACATGTTCTGGGGTATGCTTTTGATTACCATTGGCAGCCCGTTTTCCAGCTTTGGCTATATCGGCCTTTTAGCGAAATGGGCCGAGGGCAGTGGTGGACCGATCCGCAACTTCTTTGCCCGCGGCGGCACCTCCAGTCTGACCGCATATTTGATGCAGAACGCGATCCTCAGCTTCACTTTTGCCGGCTATGGCCTGGGTTATTTTGCGAAATGGCCAGCAGCGCACGCCATCGGCTTTGCAGCCCTCGTCGCCTTGTTCACCATCGCTTTCACCAGCATCTGGCGGCTGTTCTTCTCTCGCGGCCCGCTGGAATACATCCTGCGCGGCATCACCTATGCAGGAGCGGGGCGTTAGGACTGGTGGGACGCCTGCGCTCAGGCTAAACACCCGCCCATGACTGACACATCTGCGATTCTCGGCCATTTGACGGCTGAACAGGGCGCTGAAAGCGGCGCAGAACATGGCATCAATGCGCAGGAGTGGGAGCGGCTCACCTCTCGTCTCGGCCGGGCGCCAAACCTGGTTGAACTCGGCATTTACAGCGTGATGTGGTCCGAGCACTGTTCCTACAAATCCTCGCGCCGGCATCTGTCGAAATTCCCGACCAAGAACGAGCATGTCATTCAGGGTCCCGGCGAGAATGCGGGCGTCATCGACATTGGTGATGGCCAAGCCGCGATATTCAAGATGGAGAGCCACAACCACCCGTCTTACATCGAACCCTATCAGGGCGCTGCCACTGGCGTGGGCGGCATCTTGCGCGATGTCTTCACCATGGGCGCGCGGCCCATCGCGCTGGTCAACGCCCTGCGGTTTGGTGAGCCCGATCATCCCAAGACGCGCAGCCTTGTGGCGGGCGTCGTCGCGGGCATTGGCGGGTATGGCAATTGTGTCGGCGTGCCCACCGTGGCGGGTGAGACCCAGTTCGACAAGGGCTATAATGGCAACATCCTCGTCAACGCGATGGCGGTTGGTCTCGCCGATCAGGACAAGATTTTCTATGCCCGCGGTGCCACGCCCGGCAACCCGATCTTCTATGTCGGCTCCAAAACCGGCCGCGACGGCATCCATGGCGCGACCATGGCGTCTGCCGAATTCTCTGAGGGAGACGAGGAAAAGCGGCCTACGGTGCAGGTGGGCGATCCGTTCACCGAAAAGCTGCTGATCGAGGCCTGCCTCGAATTGATGGCCACCGATGCGATTCAGGCCATCCAGGATATGGGCGCGGCGGGGCTGACCTCCTCATCGGTCGAGATGGCCGATAGCGGCGGAGAGAATGGTGAGGGCATCGGCGTCGAGATGGACCTCGACAAGGTGCCCCAGCGCGAGACCGGCATGACGGCGTATGAAATCATGCTGTCGGAGTCCCAGGAGCGTATGCTCATGGTGCTGAAGCCAGGCAAGATTGAGCTCGCCAAGGCGATTTTCGACAAATACGACCTCGACGCCGAAGTCATCGGCATGACGACCGATACCGGCCATCTGGTGCTGAAACAGTTTGGCGAGGTGGTGTGCGATATCCCCGTCGCGCCGCTGGCGGAAGATGCGCCGAATTATGATCGCCCTTGGGTGGAGCCGACGCCGCGCGCGCCGCTTGATATCGACAAATATCCGGAGCCTGATGATTACGGCGAGGTGTTGCTAAAGCTCATGTCCTGCCCGGATATGGCGTCCAAACGCTGGATCTGGGAGCAGTATGATCGCCATGTGATGGGTGACACAGTGGATAGCTCCCAAAGCATGGGCGACGCCGCGATAGTCCGCATCCACGGAACGAACAAGGCGTTGGCCATCACGTCCGACTGCAATCCGCACTATGTGGCGGCTGACCCCTATGAGGGCGGCAAACAGGCGGTGGCCGAAGCGTATCGCAATCTCTCTGCGGTGGGGGCAAAGCCCATCGCGATCACCGACAATTTGAATTTCGGCAATCCGGAACGGCCGGAAGTCATGGGCCAGATCGTGAAGGCCATTGAAGGCATGGCGGAGGCCTGCCGCACCCTCGATTTCCCCGTCGTGAGCGGCAATGTCAGTCTCTACAATGAGACCGACGGGATCGGCATCCCGCCCACCCCGGTGGTCGGCGGCGTTGGCCTGATCGAGGATGTCAGAAAGGTCGCAACGCTGAAAGGCGCGCAACCGGGCGACGCGCTAATCCTGATCGGCGAGACGCGCGGGCATTTAGGAGCGTCGCTCTATGCACGCGAAATTTTGGGGCTGGAAGGCGACGCGCTCGGCCCGCCGCCGCCCGTTGATCTGGAGGCGGAGAAACGCAATGCCGATTTCGTGCGCATGCTGATCGAGCAGGGGCTGGTGAATGCCGTGCATGATGTCAGCGATGGCGGCATCGCCTGTGC
>JBCCAA010000092.1:0-6979 GCA_039815055.1 Pseudomonadota bacterium
CGATCAAGTCGCGACTAATCTCCTTGCCGAAGATATCCTTGAGCCCGTCCCGCGTAATCGGCTGGCGGTATGCGATCGCCGCCAACACCGCGACGTCGTATTCGCGCAGATCGAGATCCTGGTCGCCCACATCGGCAGCCGCCCGGATCGCAGGCGCATAAGCCGGACGCGTCCGCAACATCCAGCCGCCTGCCACCTTGGCCAGTTCAAACGAGCGTCCCTCGAGGTCGGCCATCAGATCGTCGATCAGCAGATCGACCGAGACCCCCTGCCCCAGCACGCGCGCGAGGTCCTCGCGCGGCACTGGCGAGGCGGAGGCAAAGAGCACGGCTTCGATCCGGCGCATCCATTCGCGCCATCGAAGATCGGCGGGTAGCTCCTCCAGCTCCCGATCCAGCACCTGATCTGCGTGATCCTTCGCCATCGTCAGATCCCGTAGAGCCGGAAGGTGTCGCGCCCGGTCAACTCCCGCACGGCCCCGATGGCGACCAGCCGGTCGCAGAACCGCCTTGCCGCGCGATCAGACCGCAGAGAGGTCAATGCCGTCGGAGCTACTGCATCCTGGTCGAGGAACAGCGCCACCGCCTCATCGGCACCCCGCGCTCGCAATTTCGGCGCGACCTCTTTCAAACGCGCAGCCCGCCGGGCAAGACCGGTGGCCTCCCGCGTCGCCTCGACCGCCGCTGCAACGATTGCCCGATTGCAGGCCAGCCGCAGTTCTTCACCCGATTTCTGCAAATCGCCGCGCTTGAGACCGAGCGCCAGGAGGGGCAGCACATGGCTCCACCCGACGGCATGCGCCAAGGCTGCGTCTGCCAGGATCAACGCCGCGGCGGGATCTCGCAGTCGATCCGCGAAAACCGCCTGCAGCACGGACGCGGCCCGCGGGACCGGCACCCCCTGCCCAGCGTTGAGCCAAACTGCGATTTGCTCCGCGTCGATCTCCGGTAGGGCCCGGTACAGGGTCTTGATCAAGACCGGCCCTTCAACTGCGCGCAACCAGGACAGATAGATCTCACCAGCAGGACCCGGGCTGTCGCCGGGCTGCAAAAACGCCACGGCATCGCGCAGCTCCGCAACCCGTTCAGGGCGTCCCTGGTGGGTCACGCAGGCCTCTGCGGCGCGCAAAGCCAGCCGCGCCCGAAGCAAAGTCTGGGGGACGTCGTCTCGGCTCAACACAAGATGCAGGTGGCTCAGAGCCGCGCCCGACAAAAACGCCACATCTTCAGGGGTTGCGAGCCGCGCCGAGGTGACCCAGGACGGCATCCGAGGTAGGGTCTCGAGGTCGTCGGTGAGCTCATGGCGGGCATAGGTCATGCCACAAGACTATCTGACAGCGGCGCTTTCGTCCACAATATGATGCGCAAACCGCCCCACCCTGCAGTTCTCTTGTATGTCCAATAATCTTGCATTATCGGACGTATATGGGATGGGCTCAAAAGCATGCAGGATTCCGACAGTGAAAGGCACAATATGCTCCCTTCAGAGCAGCCTGAAGCTGAGATTTCGAGCTCAGCGACCCAAGCGGCGACGACCGAGGCTCAGGTCGACGAGAGAGACGCGCAATCCGACGAAGAGATCGCCTTGCCCGCTTATGTGGCAGGATCAGGGTCCCTCGATCGGCTTGTCGACCAGGCGCGCGACTACGCCGCAGCCGCCACGGCGGAGAACACCAACAAAGCCTACAAGGCCGACTGGAAACACTTCGCCAGCTGGTCCGGCGCAAAGGCGCAGATCCTCTGGTGCCCTGCCCTGCCGTGGTCGGGCTCTACATCACCGGCTGCGTGAACCCCCGGGATGGGTCCCCTGCCCTGTCCGTGAGCACAATCAGAAGGCGGTTGTCCGGGCTGGTATCGCACTACCGGCAGCATGGGCTGAATCTCGATTTGAAGGACCGCCACATCGCTTCTGTCTGGGCCGGGATCAAGAACCAGCACGCTAAGCCGCCAAGCCAGAAGGAGCCAATCGCGCCCGAAGAACTGCTCGAGATGGTGGCAACGCTCTCCTTCGGCCTGCGGGACATGCGCGACCGCGCAATCCTGCTGATCGGCTACGCTGGTGGTCTGCGCCGCTCCGAAATCGTTGGCCTCGATGTTCACCGCGACGACACCGACGATGGTAAAGGCTGGGTCGAGCTGGAAGACGGCGGCGCCGTCATCGTCCAAAAGACCAAGTCCGGCTGGAAGGAGGCCGAGATTGCGCGCGGATCATCAGATCAGACCTGCCCGGTACATGCGCTGGAACAGTGGCTGCACTACGCCAAGATCGACCACGGTCCCATCTTCCGACGCGTGCTGCGGGACAATTCCGGGGTCCAGGCCGAGCGTCTGTCCGACAAACATGTCGCCCGGCTGATCAAGCGCACCATGCTGGAGGCGGGAGTCCGCGCCGATCTGCCCGACAAGGAGCGCCTGGCGCTATCAACGCCGCAGGGATCGATTCCGCGTGAACCCGACCAAGGCGGCCGGTCTTTAGCGTTGTCGAACGCTTGGAAACTCGAAGATGTCGCGTTCGATTCCGTCCGGGAACAGTTCACGAGCAATTTTAACACCTCCTAACTTAACAGCGAGGCCACGCGCGGCGCTGTTCTCGTCTTTCATATGAGTCTGGAGCAAGTCTCTGTTGTGCTGCTGAGCCCATTTGATGGCTAATGTTGATGCTTCAAATGCAATGCCCTTCCTTCGCGCTTCACTTGTGATCCACCACGTCAATTCAGGTCTGGGCCAACCCTCTGGCCACGCGAAGCCACAAACACCAACGCATCTGTCGTATCCCGACGCCTGGACCGCCCAAACACCATAGCCTCGCAATTCCCAATGTCCGATGTCACTCGCAAGTCGGTTCCAAATCCTTTTTTTGTCTAGTGGGCCACCATAGAAGTGAGATGCTTCTGGGTCTTGGTAGAATCGTTGGTAGCTTTCAAAGTCCTCCGCCTTCGGTCGCCGAAGAAGCAATCGATCCGAATGCATGTCTGGTGTGGTTTCTTGAGATTTCATCGTCATCACGACCCTGCCCTCTCACTCAGACGGCCATAGAAGCTGCGATCGAGGTGCAATTGCCCTTCCTGAGCTTTTTGGACCATGCCCCGCAGGTATCCACCAGGCGAATTGACCTCGCCGGCCGCATGTTTGTTGTAGATCAGCGCGATCGCCGCAGCTGCTACCTCAGGCCCGAGCGCTTTCTGGGCGACGTTCCAGGCATGTTCGGAGGTTCCGACCATCGGCCTGATCTTCGCCGCGGCCCTGTGGACGCCGGACCAATCGCGGATGTAGCCCTCGAGTCCGCGGGCCATCTCGCCGAACTCCGTACTGGTCGCCATCAGCATCGGCACATCGATCTCAGACGCCCGTTTTCGGGTATGGGTGCTCCACTCACCCTCCAGATTCGCCTCTTCAGGTCTCTCAACCGGCACATCGGGTGGGTTTTCTGGCTCAGCGCCCGCTGCTTGCTTTGTTTCAAAGCGATTACTATTCACGGGATCAGGTTGGTTTTTAGTTG
This sequence comes from Pseudomonadota bacterium, assembly GCA_039815055.1. Classification (GTDB taxonomy): domain Bacteria; phylum Pseudomonadota; class Alphaproteobacteria; order Caulobacterales; family Hyphomonadaceae; genus UBA5336. The sequence continues at coordinate 3,499 of JBCCAA010000092.1, forward strand.
GTATGTGGGTCTCTTTTTCGAGACTCGTGGGTGTCAGATTCTTGTAAATTGAGACGACATTGGTGCCTGTTTTCCTATCTTCTTCGCTTGAATCCGTCGGCTTTTCCACATCTGACGTCTCCGGCCAATCGAAAGCCGCCTCGAAGGCTTGCTCCACGCGCTCCTGTAGGGCCTTGAACCACTCGACCAGGCTCAGGAGCTTCTCTGTGCCGGCAGAGCGCCTGGGAAGGCGTTCCAGCATCGTTGCGAACTCGTCCTGCAGCTCTCGCCACGGGCCCTTCAGGCGGCTCTCCAGCGCTTTCTCGATCTTCGCGCGGATCACACGGCGCATGATGGTGATCGTGTTACGCAGCGACTTGCAGAGCTGCCGCTCTTCTTGAAGCTGGGCATGCAACGCTTCGAACTCTTGGGCTCGGGCTGAGAGAGGTGCCAGGTCGAACCCGTAGGCCTGCACTATGTAACCATCCTCGTCCCGCGCGCCGTAGCGCTTGCCGTTTGGGCTGTCCTTCATCCAGATGAGGCCAACCTCGCAGAGGCGTCTCACGTGGCATCTGTCTGCGGCACGCCACCGCCACCATGATAGGCAAACATAAACTTGGTCATGGTCTTCTCCTTTTTGGTTAACCTGCGGGTTCCAAATACGTCGCCAGCGACGCCAGAGAGCTGTTCCAGCCCTGCGTATGGCTCGCGCCGATCTCATCATCTCCGAGCCCGCGGTGATCTATGATCAATTTTGCGCCCTTCGCCGCAGGTTCCACGGTCAGCGTTACAAAGCTCTCCTGGCCGCGGACGTCATCAGGATCGTGCCAGGCCCATGTGTAGCCAACGGAACGCGGCGGGGTGACATGAGTGATTTGACCCGACACCTTGAACCGGTTTCCTTGCGACGAAATCATTTCCGCGAACCACGGCCCGGTTTTGGAAAAGTCTGTTTGCCCATCGGTGACCTGAGATCCTTCCGGACCGAACCAGCTCAATGTCTCTTTCGCGTTTGTTAGAGCCTGGCACAGACATTCAGGGGAGACGTCAAATTCTCGCTCTATGCGGATGTCAGTCATGTGTCGTCTCCTTCCGGGCTAAGCGCGAGATGCGCCTCCAAGCGGTCAAGTGACGCATCCCAGAATTGCTTGTGGTCCATGGTCCAATCGGCAATGGCGCGCATCGCCTCCGGCCGCACGGAATAAAGCCGTTTGGTACCTTCCACCCGCTGATGGATCAGCCCGGCCTCTCGCAGCACCTTGAGATGTCGCGACATGGCCGGTGCGCTCATATCTGCCTGCGCAACTATGGCGCCTGCGGGCAGCTCCCCTTCGGCCATCAGGCGTTCCACCACGCTGAGGCGGGTGGCATCCGACAGCGCCGAGAACTTATGGGTCAGGTTTGCCATGGTCTAAAATTAACTGATTCGCTAATTAACGTAAATAAAAAATTATTGCTCGTGAAAAAGGCCGGGCCCTGAACTGGGCCCAGCCTTCGATAAATCAGTTTGTTTGAAAGGTCAGTGCGCAGCCTTCAACATGTCGTCGCGCTTCAACTGTTCATAGGTCTGATCCAGCGCCACTCCGGCCCGTTCGATCAATGTGTCGACCTCTTCGCGGGTGATGATCAGCGGCGGGGAAATCACCATCCGGTCCCCCACATGGCGCATCACCAACCCATTGCCGAAGCAATTCTCCCGACACATCAGGCCCACGGTGCCCTTCTCCGAGGCAAAGGCCGCGCGACTTTCCTTGTGCGGCGTCAGCGCAATCGAACCGATCAACCCTTCGATCACCGCTTCCCCCACCAGCGGATGGTCCGCCAGCCTCGCCCATTTCTCTTTCAGATAGGGCGCGATGTTGGTGCAGGCGTTCTCCACGATCCCGCCTTCATCCATCAGGCGCAGGTTTTCCAAGGCTACGGCGCAAGATACCGGATGGCCGGAATAGGTATAACCATGCGAGAACTCACAATCGTTGAGAACGCTCGCGATCTCATCATTCACAAGCGACCCACCGATAGGCGCATAGCCCGAAGACAGCCCCTTTGCGATGGTCATCATATCGGGCTTGATATCAAGCGTTTCGGAGCCGAACCACCTGCCGGTCCGACCAAAGCCACAAATCACCTCATCGGCGATCAGCAGCACATTGTACTTCCGGCAGATGCGCTGAATTTCGGGCCAGTAGGTCTTCGGCGGAATGATCACACCACCTGCACCCTGAATGGGCTCCCCGATAAAGGCCCCGACCGTGTCTTCGCCATGCTCCAGGATCGCCTCTTCCAATTCCCGCGCACGCATCAGGCCGAATTCATCGGGGTCCATATCGCCACCCTCGGCATACCAATGGGGCTGTCCAATGTGGTGAATATCCGCGATGGGCAGTCCACCCTGCACATGCATGTAATTCATCCCACCCAGCGACGCGCTGCCCATAGAGGAGCCGTGATAGGCATTCACCCGGCTGATGATTTTCTTCTTCTCCGGTTTGCCCTTTTCATCCCAATAGGTGCGGACGATGCGGATATTGGTGTCATTGGCCTCAGACCCGGAGCTGGCATAAAACACATGGTTGAGATCATAGGGCGTCAGGCTGGCAAGCTTTTCGGACAGGGCAATCGCGGGCACATGGGTCGTCTGAAAGAAGGTGTTGTAATAGGGCAGTTCCTTCATCTGCCGCGCGGCCGCCTCAGCGAGTTCATGATGCCCATAGCCGAGGTTCACGCACCACAGACCCGCCATCGCATCCAGCATCTCATTGCCGTCGCTGTCGGTCAGTGTCACGCCTTGCGCCCGCGTGATCACCCGCACACCCTTTTTCTCAAGGTCATTGCCGTGCGTGAAGGGATGCAAATGGTGCGCAGCATCCAGCGCCTGCAGTTCCGCGGTGGGCATGTGATTGCTGATCATCGTCATGGGCGTGACCTTTCTATGACTGAAGAGTTCGGGCGCGTTCGCCCGCTTGATCCAACAATATGATCAAATTGTCAGCTGTCAATCAGAGAGCGCCGCGCGAGCCTGATCCATGCCTTGGGTGACATCCTCCCAAATGGCGGCGACGGCGGCCTCTTCATCGCCCGCCTCCATGGCGTGCAGGATTTCCTTATGGCGATCCGGCAAATCCAGCGCCCCGATCCGCGAACAGACGACCCGCAGCATCGGCCCGAACCGCAACCACAGCCCTTCCGCCATGCCCGCCAAGATCGGCGTGTCGGACAGGTCATAGATCATCTGGTGAAACTGAAAATTACGCTCCAGATACGCACGGATGTCATTTTGCTTGATGGCCGTGTCGAGCGCCTTGTCGATCTTCGCAAGGGCCTGACGGTCGTTCGCAGACGCCTTTCGCGTCGCACGGCGCATCATCTGCGTGTCCAACCATTGGCGAGCGGCAACGAATTCATCGATATGTTCCGGCGTCGTTTCAGGCACGCAAACGCGGCGGTTGCCCTGAAATTCCAGCGCGCCTTCCGCGATCAACCGCCGGATCGCCTCCCGCAC
>JBCCAA010000146.1:0-3045 GCA_039815055.1 Pseudomonadota bacterium
ACAAACACCAGCCCCGTCACGAGCGTCAGCGGGTGCAATTCTATCCCCTTGGCAAACCATGAGCTGGGCTGTGCCAGGCTGATCGGGTCGATCACGCCGAATGACCAGTTCAGAAACGGGATGACCAGGAAATAAAACATCGCCCAGCTTCGGCCGCCAATGGCCCAGATCAGCCCCAGCGTGGAGGCCAGACCCAATGTGACGAGCAATAAGTCGTCCGGTCGTCCGCCTGTTAGCAGGCTGATCACTTCGTTCAGTATGTCATTCACGGATTTGACTTTCCCTCAAAACCCCACCACGTCCGCTGTCCGAACGGAGCGGCATCTCACATCGTGAGATTGCAGGACCGGACAAAGTGTCAAGGCGAAGATATGAATTCAGGCGTCAGGCTTTCCGCAATCGTCGCCCGCGGGCGCAACAACGTCATCGGGCGCGGCGGTGATCTGCCGTGGCGGCTCAAGGACGATCTGAAAAACTTCAAGGCGATTACCATGGGCGCGCCGATGATCATGGGCCGAAAGACCTGGGATAGCTTGCCGCGCCGCCCGCTGCCAGGGCGGCCACACATTGTCTTGACCCGCGACTGGACCTATCAGGCCCCCGGTGCGCGCGTTTTCTCCGATATGGAGGCGGCGATGACAGCCGGGCGCAGCATCGCTGAACAGTTCGGCAAGGGTGATGTCTTTGTGATTGGCGGGGCAGACCTCTTTGCAAAATCCATGGCCTGTCTGGATCGCCTTTATCTGACGGACGTAGACGCAGACCCGGAAGGAGACGTGTTTCTATCCGGTTTTCGAGAGGATGACTGGACGGAAGTTGAACGTCAGGAGTTCATGGCGGCAGATGGCAACGAGTTTGCTTTTGTGCTGCGAACGCTGGACCGTCGCGGGGCCAAAAGCTGAAATTTAGGTCAGCTCTGATGTTTCAGGCTCCCGCAAAAGAAACGAGTCGCTACACTCGCCACATGCGGATAGTGCGCGTCGCCATTTCAATGCTTCTTCTATGGCCGCTCTTCGGGTTTGTGGTCGAAGGCCCCCGGCTTGGCGCGGTTGATGCTATCCAGCACCTCGAACATGCGCCCAGATGGGCCGACGGAGAATCCAGCCTTCTGGACACCGGAGAACGCAGTCTCGGTGGTGGTCTGGAATACGCCATCGATGACAGTGTCTGCCAAATGGACTTCATTGATGGTGCCTCGTGCGCCGATGTCCACAAGGCGATTTTCGAGGCCTTGTCGGAATGGTCCTCCGGTCATCCCGCCTTGCTGTTTACCAATGTCACCGGGCAAGTTGAGCCCGCCTTTCCGTTGGCCGCCTTCGGATCGTCAGGCCAGGGCGCCGAGATTGATTTCTTCGGCTCCACCAACGAAACCTTCCCACCCTTTCGGGCCTATATTCTGACCGGGTTCACGATCTTCTATGAACGACCTGCTGAGGCGGCTTATATGCTGACGAATGGACAGGTGTCGGCAACGGAAGTGCGTCTCGACAGCGCCGATGTGCGCTTCAATGCGCGGCGGTGCTTTTATATTGATGCCTCCGCCGCGCGCGATGAATGCGTGCATTTTCCCTCCGTCGCACTGCATGAGATCGGCCACGCGCTGGGCATTGGCCACCCGGAAGACCGCATCGACCGAAATCTCGACAATGATGATGATCCGTCGAATGAAATTCCGATAAATTGCAACAATCCAAGTGATGGTCTGATGCCGTCGGTTCGCTATGACGGCGCTGCGGTTGCGCTTGGCCGCGATGTGCAAGGGCCCGGGCGGTCCCAACGCGGCTTGACCTGGGATGACGTGGCAGCCCGCGACGCCCTCTATCCCCATTGCGGTATCCAACGTTTGCCCCGGTTCTCAGGCGCGTGGGGCGCGTTTGTTCTGTCCGCGAACGGCCTGCATGGTGAAGCCGAGGCCCAACCCACGGCGCAAGCTGCGCGCCAGTTGGCCTTAGCGCGGTGCGACCGTGCGGGTGGCACAGACTGCCGTTTGGTTGCCGCGTTTGATGGCTGTTTTGCCTACGCCCAAGGAATAAGTGGCGGGGCAGGCCATGCCCGGGCTCCGCGTTCCGACCATGCCCGCGTCGATGCGGTTCTGGCCTGCGCCGAAGCGGGTGGGCGAGATTGCCGCGTCGCGCGGGATTTTTGCGCGTTTGATTAGAGTATCCGGTTTGACGAAGACGGATACCCTAGCCCAGCGCGCCGCGCACTCGGCCCGCCAAGGCTGCCGTGACCGGATCATCAGCCACTGCATCGCCGCTGAGCACCGGTTTCAGCCGTCCGGCCATGGTTTTGCCGCGTTCAACGCCCCACTGGTCGAACGGGTTCACGCCCCACAGCATGCCCGCCAGATAGGTGCGATGCTCATAGAGCGCGACCAGCGCGCCCATGGCTTCTGGTCCAAAGCTGTCATGGACGAAGAAGGTCGATGGACGCTCTCCCGCATGCACTTTCTGCGCGGCTGTGGCCGGATCGATGCCGGGCTCTTCGCTTATAACTTCGTCCAGACTACGGCCATTGGCTAGCACCTCGGCCTGGGCCAGCGCATGGGCCGATAGTGCAAGCTTACCTGCCGGATCACCGCCGTCAGCGAAGGGGAGAATGAACTCGGTCGGAACGATCTGCGTGCCCTGGTGCAACCATTGGTGATAAGAATGTTGCCCGATCGAGCCCTCACCGCCCCAAAGCGCTGGCGCGGTGGCGTCCTCAATTACATCGCCTGCCGGGCTGACCGACTTGCCATTCGACTCCATTTCCAGCTGTTGGAGATAAGTCGGCAGCATGCGCAGGCGCCGGGCATAGGCCAGCACAACGCGTTGGGAATGGCCCTGGATGTTGGTGTTCCAATAATCGAGCAGGGCAAGTTGGGCGGCCAGGTTTGTCGAAAGGTCTGTGTTCTGAACATGTAAATCCATGGTCCTTGCGCCAGCCCGAAACGCTTTCAGTCGTTCAGGCCCAATGGCGCAGGCCACCGAAACACTGGCTGCCGACCAGAGCGAGAACCGACCGCCGACGCTGAGCGGCATGTCGAACAGATGCGCGTCGCCG
>JBCCAA010000059.1:0-17478 GCA_039815055.1 Pseudomonadota bacterium
CGCCGTGCGGTCGGCGAGTTCCACCACGCGCCCAAGATACAGCACCATGATCCGGTGGCTGATTTCGCGCACGACTGACAGATCATGGCTGATGAAAATCATCGCCAGGCCAAACTCTTTCTGCAACTCGATCAACAGGTCGACCACCTGGGCCTGAACCGACACATCCAGCGCCGAGACCGCCTCATCGCAGATCACCAGTTTCGGGTTCAAAATCATCGCCCGCGCAATGCCCACGCGCTGGTTTTGCCCGCCGGATAGTTCGTGCGGATACCGATTGATCAGCGCCGGATCGAGGCCGACCCGCGGCAGAATTTCGCGAACCTTGTCCTCGCGCTGGCTGGCGGACAGGGTCGGCTCATGCACCGTCAGCGGTTCGGCGATCGAGCGGCCAATCGTCATGCGCGGATCCAGGCTGGCCAGAGGGTCCTGGAAAACGATCTGAAGGTCGTCGCGCAGGCCATTCATTTCCTGCTTTGACACGCCAGTAATGTCGCGGCCAAACCAGGCCACCGTGCCCGCCGTGGGCGGCACAAGGCGCAGCACGGCACGCGCCAGGGTCGACTTTCCGCACCCGGATTCACCCACCACGCCGAGCGTTTCCCCGGCATGGAGATCGAAGTCAACGCCGTTGACCGCGCGCAGCGGTTTCGTTTTTGGGAAAAAGCCGCCACCGACTTTGATCGGGAAGTGAACGGCCATATCCCGCACACGGAGGATCGGTTCGGCGCCATCTGGCATTGCGCCCAGCGCCGGGCGCCCAGCCCGGTCTGGACGGTCAATCCGTGGCACCGCCTCCAGAAGCATCTTCGTGTACTCATGGGTGGGGTTGTAGAAGATCTCGCCGACATCCCCGCGTTCCACAATCTCGCCTTTGCGCATCACCACCACCCGATCGCACATGCGCGCCACTACGCCCATGTCGTGGGTGATCAGGATGATCGATGTGTTGGTCTCGCGCTTCAGTTCATCCATCAGATCCAGTACCTGGGCCTGCACCGTGACATCCAGCGCCGTGGTCGGCTCATCGGCGATGAGCAATTCCGGCCCGCACAGCATGGCGATGGCGATCATCACGCGTTGGCGCATCCCACCGGATAGTTCGTGTGGAAACTGATCGAGCCGGCGTGCGGCCTCGGGAATGCGCACATTCTCCAGCCAATCGACGCAGATCTTCGTCGCCGCTTCACCTTTCAGGCCCTTATGTAGCGCCAACACTTCGCGCATTTGTGCGCCCACGGACATATGCGGGGTTAGCGAGGTGAGCGGATCCTGGAAGATCATCGAAATCTTGTCGCCGCAAATCTCACGCATGCGGCTGCGCGAGGCGGTGGTGAGATCTTCACCATGGTAGAGGATCTGGCCTGTGGTGGCACCATTGTCGGCCAACAGGCCCATGGTGGCCAGCGCGGACTGGGACTTGCCCGACCCGCTTTCACCTACAATGCCCAAACACTCGCCGGGGCCAACATCGAAGTTGGTGCCTCGCACGGCATGCACATCGCCATCGGGCGTGCCAAAGTGAATGTTAAGGTCGCGGACGGAAAGGACGGGGTCTGTCATGGGCGCATCCGTGCTGAAAACGGGCGCGTCGTCAACGGTCGGGCGCCGTGCTTTGGCGCAAATGCTCCAATGCTGCACTGGAATAGATACGATCCAGGGTGCGTTCATGGCAATCCTCCCTGGCGGATCGTTGGATGACGCACGGTCGTGACTTGCCCTTGCGCTCCGGGTTCGCTTTTGTCTGGCTTACATATCGTTACGGAGGGCGCCATGCCTGTGATGAATTTCCTGACCCAGTGTATTTTTGACCACGGCGCATTGGGCCAGTTGCAGAAGGTATTGAACCGGCTGGATATCGACCGGCCTTTCATAGTCACAGATCCTGGCATCAAGGCAGCCGGGCTGCTGGAGCGTGTCACCGAAGCGCTATCGGGTGAGCCTGCGGGCATTTTCGCTGAAACCCATCCCAATCCAACCCAGCTGCAATCGCGCGAAGTTGTGAATGACTATCGCGGCTCTGGCGCCGATGGCATAATCGCGCTGGGCGGTGGCTCATCGATGGATATGGCGAAGATTGTCGGCTTGATGGCCAGCCACGACCAACCCATGGAAACCTATGCGGCCAAGATCGGCGGGGCGCGCAAGATCGGAAAAATCCCGCCGCTGGTGGCGATCCCGACCACGGCGGGAACGGGCTCTGAAGTGTCAGTTGGCGCGGTGGTGATCCTGGAGAATGGTGTGAAAGAGACGATTGTCTCGCCCAACTTGATCCCGGCCACAGCGATCTGCGATCCCGACCTCACGCTTGGCTTGCCTGCACATCTTACGGCTGCGACCGGAATGGATGCGGTGACCCATTGTATCGAAGCGGTGCTCAGCCCGGCGGTGAACCCACCCTGTGAGGCGATTGGCTATGACGGTGTGCACCGCGCCGTGGGCGATGGCTGGCTGAAAAGAGCTGTGGCCGATGGCAGTGATGAAGAGGCCCGCTGGCACATGATGATGGCCAGTTATGAAGGCGCGCTGGCCTTTGTAAAAGGGCTGGGCGGCGTGCATGCGTTGTCCCATGCTGCGGGTCGGTTGCATGAGAAACGCCTGCACCACGGCACGTTGAATGCGATCTTCCTGCCGCACCTGCTACGAGAGAATGCTGGCGCTGCCGACGGGAAATACGCGCGCTTGCGGTTTGCGATGCGGCTGGCCGAAAGCGCCGATCTGGCCGGTGCGATCGAGCAGCTTAACAGCGACATTGGCATTCCGGCCAAGCTGTCGGACATCGGTCTTGAGGCCGATGACGGCCCGGCGATTGTGGAAAACGCGCTGGCGGATCTGGCGCATATGTCCAATGCCAAACCACTGGAACAAGGCGATTATGAGCGGATCTATGAAACAGCGCTGTAAAGCGGTGGATCTTCCGGTTCACGGCGCGCCGCAAACGCCCTAGAGTGGCGGTCAAACCAGTAAAGGAGTTCCGCCATGGAGCGCGAAGAGACGCTGCGCCTTGAGGCGTATTTGAAAGAGAAACTGCATCCCGGCCTGCGCCTGGTGGCCCGCGACAAGACCGATGACAGTGTTGAGGTGTACCTTGGCGCTGAGTTTCTGGCGGTGGTGTATAAAGATGTGGATGAGGGCGAGACGTCCTATCAGTTCCAGATGAGCGTCCTGGAAGAAGACATCACAGGCGGGTAAGCCGATCCTTCTTCAAGCGCGGGATCTGACGAAACGGTTTGGCGACACGCGCGCCGTGGACAGGGTCTCGTTTTTGCTTGAAGCGGGCGAGACACTCGCGCTGATCGGGCCGTCCGGTTGTGGGAAAACAACGACGCTGAAACTGTTGAACCGGTTAATCGAGCCGGACAGCGGTGAAGTGCGCCTGGGCGGCCAGGAGGCCCATGAGGTGGATGCCCATGATTGGCGTCGCCGCATCGGGTACGTCATCCAGTCGGGCGGTCTGTTTCCCCATTTCACCGTGGCGGAAAACATCGCCGTGACGCCGAAGCTGCTGGGCTGGGACGCTGCCCGTATCACCCACAAAGCCAGCGCTTTGCTGGAGATGGTCGGGCTGCCCGCTGCCACGTTTGCGGCGCGCTATCCCGCAGACTTGTCGGGCGGGCAGGCGCAACGTGTCGGCCTGGCCCGCGCCTTGGCGGGTGAGCCGGACATCGTGCTGATGGACGAGCCGTTTTCCGCCCTCGATGCGATGACGAAAGACGCGCTGATTGATGATGTGGCGCGCGTGCGGCGCGAGCTTGGCTTCGCCGCAGTTATCGTCACCCATGATTTCTCTGAAGCGCTGAGATTTGCAGACCGGATCGCGGTCATGGACAAGGGGGAGATCGTTCAGATGGGGCCTTCTGCGGAACTGATTGCCCGCCCCGGCAACGACACTGTCGCCCGCTTGCTGGAGGCGCCAAAGCGCACCGCCGCGGCTGTCTCGGCGGCGTTTTCGGAGGGCGGGTGATGTTCGCGGAAGAACTGGCCGTCTTTCCCGGACGCTATGCCGGGCACCTTTACCTGTCCTTGAGCGCCCTCTTCACCGGGCTTGCCGTGTCTTTGCCGCTTGGAATACTGGCGGCACCGCGGCCCCGGCTGGCTGGCCCGGCACTGGGGGTGGCCAGCCTGGTCCAGACCATACCCGGCATCGCCCTGCTGGCCTTGATGGTGCCTGTGCTGGGCGGGCGGATCGGCTTTCTGCCAGCCTATCTGGCCTTGGCGCTGTACTCCGTGCTGCCGATCCTGCGCAATACGATTGTTGGCCTGAATGGCGTGGATGCCTCGCTGCGGGAGGCTGCGCTGGGCGTGGGGATGACGGCGCGTCAGCGGCTGACTTCGGTGGAATTGCCGTTGGCCATGCCGGTTGTCGTTGCAGGGCTGAGAACCGCGTCGGTCTGGGTGGTCGGTGCGGCGACGCTCTCCACGCCCGTCGGCGCAGAAAGTCTTGGCAATTACATCTTCCAGGGCTTGCAGACCCGTGATTGGGGCGCGGTCTTGTTCGGGTGTCTGGTGTCTGCCGGACTGGCATTGGTGCTCGACCAGGCAATCCGGGCGTTCGAGCTGGCCGCGGAAAAACGCTCGCGCGCCCTGGCGATACTGGGCGGTGTCGGCCTTTTGGCCATTCTGGCGCCGCTTCTGCTTACGCTGTCCGGGCCGCGCGACGTGCAAAGGCTTGACCGGGACTTCGCGATCGAAGCTGAGCCACTGGCGGGTCGCACGATTGTGCTGGGCGCCAAATCCTTCACCGAGCAATACATTCTTGCTGACCTGATCACCCGTCGTCTTGAGGCACAGGGCGCCCGTGTTGAGCTGCTCCAGGGGCTGGGGTCTTCCATCGCCTTCGATGCTCTGGTTCAGGGTGAAATCGATGTCTATGTTGATTATACCGGCACGGTTTGGGCGACGTTGATGGAGCGGGAAGATGTGCCGCCCCGCGCTGTGATGTATGCTGAAACCTCTTCCTGGCTTCGCAACGAACATGGCGTGCTGGCCTTCGCGCCGCTGGGGTTTGAGAACGCCTACGCCTATGCCGTCACACGCGATACCAGCCAGACGTCAGGTCTCAACGGCGTGGCGGACCTGGCCGGCAGCGGACTGACCCTGGCCAGTGATCCGGAATTCTTCGGGCGCCCGGAATGGACCCGCACGCGCGACATCTATGGCCTTCAGGGCCTTCCTACCCGGGGCATGGAGTCCACCTTCATGTATGAGGCGCTGTCCGGCGGCGAAGTGGATGTGATTACGGCTTACACCACCGATGGTCGGATCGATGCCTATGACCTGGTGCTTTTGGACGAGCCCGCCGGCGCATTGCCGCCCTATGACGCCTTCATCCTGCTCAGCCCGGATGCGGCTGAAGACCGGGCGCTACACGCGGCGCTCGCACCCCTGGCCAGTGCGATTTCAAACGCGGACATGCGAACCGCAAACGGCAAAGTGGACCTGGACCGGCTGAGCGTTGGTGAGGCAGGCGCTTGGCTGGATCTGCAGATATCCAACTAGCAATGTCTTTTGATGGATCAGTCAAAACCGGTTAGGGCAACCACATGCTCCGATTCATACCCATTCTGCTCGTTCTGATCGCCGCCGGTTTTGCGCTTTGGTGGGTGAGTGAGACCCAAGCACTTGCGGCCTGGGGTGTGTCTTGTGTGCTGGGCCTCGTCGCCTTGTTCGGCCTGTATGATCTGATCCAGATCAAACACTCGATCTGGCGCAATTTCCCGCTGGTTGGGCGTGTAAGGTGGCTTGGCGAAACGCTGCGCCCGTTCCTGCGTAGCTATATTGTAGAGAGCCCCACTGAAGGGCGCCCTTTCGACCAGGAAACCCGATCCATGGTCTATCGCCGGGCCAAGGATGTCAGCTCGGTCGAGCCTTTTGGCAGTTTGATCGACATGGCCCAGCCGCCCTATGAGTGGCTGAACCATTCCATGGCCGCCGCCCATCCGGACGTGACCGACCCGCGTGTCATGATTGGCGCGCCCGGCACGGAAAAGCCCTATTCGGCCAGCGTGTTCAACATTTCGGCGATGAGCTTCGGCAGCCTTGGCGCGAAAGCCATCGAGTCGCTGAACCGAGGCGCCGCAGAGGGCGGGTTTTACCATGACAGCGGCGAGGGCGGTGTCTCGAAGTACCACAAGGCTGGCGGTGGCGACCTTGTTTACGAGCTTGGGTCGGGCTATTTCGGATCGCGCGCTGAAGACGGTTCTTTTGATCCCGAACGGTTCAAGGATGTTGCCGCGTCCGATCAAGTCAAAATGATCGAGATCAAGCTCAGCCAGGGCGCCAAACCGGGCCATGGCGGCGTGCTGCCGGGCGAGAAAGTCACCCGGGAGATTGCTGAAGCGCGTGGCATACCTGTCGGTAAGACTTGCTATAGCCCCGCCGCCCACACCGCCTTTTCAACCCCGATTGAAATGCTCGAGTTCGTGGCCCAGTTGCGAGAGCTTTCCGGCGGAAAACCGGTCGGGCTGAAATTCTGCGTCGGCAATCGCTGGGAGGTGCTGGCCATGGTCAAAGCCATGCTCGAGACCGGTATCCGCGCTGACTTTCTGGTGGTGGACGGCGCTGAGGGTGGCACGGGCGCTGCCCCGGCAGAGTTTCAGGACCATGTCGGCATGCCGTTGCGCCAGGGCCTTGTATTTACCCGCAATGCGTTGGTAGGCGCGGGCATCAAGGACGAAGTTCGACTCGCCGTATCGGGCAAGCAAGTGTCGGCGTTCAACCTCGCCGCATCCATGGCGCTGGGCGCCGATTGGGTGAATTCGGCGCGGGGCTTCATGTTCGCTTTGGGATGTATCCAGTCGCTGCATTGCCACCAAAACACGTGTCCGACAGGCATCGCGACCACGGATGCCGGGCGCCAGCGCGGATTGGTGATCCCGGACAAGGCGGCGCGCGTCGCCGCCTATCATCGCAACACGGTTAAGGCGCTGATGGAAGTTGTCGGCGCGGCGGGATGCAACCACCCAAGCGAGCTGCTACCCCACCATATCAGCCATCGGGTGACGACGGATGACGCGCAAACCTTTGACCAGGCCTATGGCCTGCTCTCGCCCGGCGCCCTGATCCACGACGCCGCCAGCACACCTCTGGCGGCTGATTGGGCCCGTGCCAGCGCCCAAACGTTTGCGCCGCGCTAGAGCATATTCTGCTCTAGTTTGCGTCAGCGATGGTGAGAGATACGCCGTTGACCCCCCCACCTGATCAACGCAGGACTCTCCAGTCTCCTAGACCTCGCATTTGACCTGGATCAAATTCACAGATTGCAGACCCTAGCAGGGAAATCCGCCAGGCAAATTCAAAGCTCTTGTAGCATGGCACGCCGTGCGCGTCTGTCTTATGATCGTTCCCGGAGGACTAACCATGACAGCGAAAATGCCAGACACCGGACGCGATTGGGCAGATGTCCATGACGACATGATCGCTCGCGGGACGGGCGACGCGAAGTGGCGCGACGGGCGCACGGCGGTGTATGTGTTCAATGCGGGTGAGGAAATCGCAGCCATCCAGAAAGAGGCCTACGCTGCCTACATGTCCGAAAACGGGCTCGGCCCGATGGCGTTTCCCAGCCTTGCGCAAATGGAAAAAGAGGTCGTCGAAATGGCGCTTGGCCTGCTCCATGGGGAGAGCGGGGCTGGCGCGATTACATCTGGCGGCACTGACAGCATCACCATGGCGATCAAGACCGCACGCGATTATGCGCGCGCCGAAAAGGGGCTCAACGGACCAGCTAATATCGTCTTGCCCTTCTCGGCGCATCTGGCCTTCGACAAGGCGAGCCACCTGATGGATATCGAGGTGCGCCGCGTGCCCGTAAAAACGGATGGCACCTGGCAAGCCGATGTGGGGGCTATGGCCGAGGCGTGCGACGCCAGCACGATTATGCTGGTCGGATCCGCCCCGAACTTTCCCCATGGCATCATCGATCCCATCGCTGAGCTTGGGGAGATGGCTGCGGCCCAGGGCATCTGGATGCATGTGGACGCCTGCGTCGGCGGCTATTTCGCTCCCTTTGCGCGGATGAACGGCGTGCCCGTGCCTGAATTCGACTTTGCGGTACCGGCTGCTCATTCCATGAGTGCGGACCTGCACAAATATGGCTATGCGGCCAAAGGCGCGTCTACCGTCCTGTTTCGCAGCCCGGACCTGTTGGCCCATATGCCGTTCGACATGGACCAGTGGTCAGGCGCGCCTATGAAGACGCCGACGCTGGCGGGAACCCGCCCAGGTGGCGCGATTTCAGCGGCCTGGGCGATCATGAACCACCTTGGCATTGAGGGGTACAGACGCCTCCAGGGCGGGGTGTGCGATACGCGGAAACAGGTTGAAGAGGGCGTGAAAGCCCTGGGATTCGAGGTTCTGGGCACTCCTTTGCTCGGACTGGTCGCGTTTCGCCATCCAGATCACCACGCCTTTGCGATCTATGGCGAGATGTACCGGCGTGGCTGGTTTACATCGGTCACCAAAGACCCGGCATCGCTGCATCTCATGCTATCGCCCAAGCACGCAGAGGTGATCGATGAATACCTTGCTGATCTGGCCGACAGCCTGGCCGCGGTATCTGGTGGCACTGCCGGGGCAAAAGTCGATGTCCGTTACTCCTGACTTGCTGAACGCACGTTTGTCGCGTGCTTGACCATAATTCTCACATTCATAAGCTGTACGTCGGAGCGGCTTGGGAAATCTTCGGGTGCCACAACGATCAACGGTCTTACTATTGGGCGTGTACGGTACAGTCCTGGCTGGAGGGGCCTTTCTACTGTCCTGGCTGGATATCCAGTTTCACACCCGCTCTCTTGGTACCGAAATCTACATCGTTCTGATTGCCGTACTATTTGCGGGACTCGGAGTATGGGTCGGTTTGCGACTGACCCGGCAAGGTCCAGCGTCGGCATTCGAGAGAAATGACGCTGCCCTTAAGTCGTTGGAGATCACGGCCCGGGAATACTCGGTGCTGGAGTTGATCGCGGCAGGCCAGTCCAACAAGGAGATTGCCCGTTCACTCGGCATCTCTCCGAATACAGTCAAAACCCACAGCTCCCACCTGTTCCGAAAGCTTGCAGCGGGCAAGCGTACCGAGGCGGTGTTCAAGGCACGTCGTTTGGAGCTCATCCCCTGAATCGGCGATTTTTCACGCAAAACCAGCCGAATTCACCCGTTTGGGCGATAGAAATGGGCACGTTTGCCTGTCAGGTCATGGCCCATCGAGACGCGTAAAGGAGCGCAAGATGTTCAGATTAGCCTTAGTGTATGGCGGACTTGCGGGTGGGGTGGTCATTGGCATTACGACGATTGGGTTCGCGATGTCCGGCGGTGAGATTGCCGACAATGCCCAAATCGTCGGTTACCTCATCATGTTCGTCGCGCTGTCGGTGATCTTCCTGGCGATCAAGCAGTACCGGGACGCGCGCCATGGCGGCGTGATCAAGTTCTGGCCTGCCCTTACCATGGGGCTCGCCGTCTCGGCGGTCGCCGGGGTCGTCTACGTGGCGGTCTGGGAAGTGTTCATGTTCATGACGGACTACGCGTTCTACGACGCCTATGCCGCGTCCGTCCTTGAGGCCGAGCGGGCCAGGGGCGCCAGCGAAGCCGAACTCAATGAACTGTCCAGCAAGATCGAAACAGCCCTGTCACAGCTGAGCAACCCTCTGTTTCGCCTGCCCATCACCTTCCTTGAAATCTTCCCCGTCGGCGCGCTGATCTCCTTGATTTCAGCTGCCATTCTTCGCAATCCCGGCGTGCTGCCAGCACGCACCACATAACCCCCAAACGAATGGAGATACCCCATGAAAGTCGGAGCCTTTTCGATCAGCCTCTCGGTGAAAGACCTCGCCGCCTCAAAAGCGTTCTATGAAAAGCTGGGATTTAGCGACCTCGGCGGGGATGCCAGCCACGGCTATCTCATCTTGAAGAATGGTGATGCGGTGATCGGACTGTTCCAGGGCATGTTTGAAGGGAACATCATCACCTTCAATCCGGGATGGGACCAGGATGCACAACCGGTCGACGGGTTTGATGATGTGCGTGCAATTCAGGCCTCTTTGCAGGATGCCGGCGTTGAGCTGCAGACCGAAGCCGATGCGTCCACCAAAGGGCCAGCGTCCATCACGCTCATCGATCCTGACGGCAATGCCATCCTGATCGACCAGCATGTGTGATAGGTTGACCTGAAAAACAGGGAGAGACACCGCAATGGAGATCGAGCGCGTTACGCTGCCGGAACAGGCCTATATCTATGTGGAACGGACCACGCAGATGGGGCCGCAAATCGCAGACGCCATGGGCTCAGGCTTTGGCGAGATCTATAGCTTTACGGAACAAAAGGGCATTCAGCGTCTGGCGATGCCGATGGCCGTTTATGTGGACATGCCTCAGGACAATCAGATGACGATGCGCCTTGGCTTTTTTGTCAGCGTAGCAGATGCTGAGAAAGCCGAAGGTGCGGTGAAATCAGCTGTGATCACGGCCGGCGATGCGGTGAAAGCGGTCCATGTTGGCCCCTATTCCAGCCTCAATGAAACCCATCAGGCAGTCTGGGGCCACTTTGCCACCCTTGGCGCCAAACACGCCATGCCGGTTTGGGAAATCTATGTGGATGATCCCACCACAATGCCGGAAGCCGAGGTGAAGACACAGGTTTTCCGGAAAATCGGCTAGCGTATGATACGCTGAGCCTATCGCCGACATAAGTAAAATCGAACGCGGCAAAGCTTGTGCTCTTCCATTGTCGCTTTACCTGTGATGTTATCTTATCACAGGAGCTTTTTGATGAAGAGAGTTGCACTTTTTGCTGCCGTTTTGACCCTGGCGGCCTGCGCCCACGCGGACAAGACCGACCTCACGGCCCTTTCGCCGGTGGCTATGGATGACGTAGCGGCGGCCCAACAGGCCTGGGGTGAAGGCATTGTCGCCATCTCTTCCGTCCACACCGCTGGCGGAGACTATGAAGCGCGTGCGCGTGAGCACATCGATACGCTTTATGCCTATGGCGAAAGCGCCGTAATGTTCAAACCTACCCTGGCGGCAGACGACCAGTTCCGAGAAACCTTTGATGAAGCGCTGTCTTACTTCATCGGCGCTGAAGGCACCGAAGATAGCGGTTTTGCGATCAAGGGTTGGACCAATGTGCGCTGGGACGACGTGTTGACGTTCACCGACAGCGACTCGGCCATGTCCATGGGCAACTACTATTTCACCGGCCCGGATGGATCAGAGACCAAAGTCGAATTTTCATTCGGATATGTCCGTGATGAAGATGGCGACTTAAAGATCAACCTGCATCACTCTTCCCTCCCATATGCAGGCTGACGGCATCGAGAGGTGCTGACGATTGGGCGCACGACCTCCTCCGGTTCGTGCGCCCGTTTTTTATCGAGTTCAAGTTGCTTCAGCCAAGGTCGCTGAAGCGGTCCAGAGCTTTACTGCTCTTGCGCGCTGATCGGGCTGAGCAATGGCTCAGACGTTACGAGCTGGCGCACGCCGTGGGACTTCGTTTCGTTGAAGTCATTGTCTTCGGCCCAGCGATGAAGGGAGTTGATATCCACTTTCGCGCAGGTCGGGCGCACCGACCAGGTCACCTGCAGCGGTGAGCACACAGCTTCGGTGTAGCTCGGCCCGGTGGTCGAACCGCGGAAGATCACCGGCGCGCCGGTGTCGTCGGGGATCATATTGGCCTGGTGGAAGCCGTTCACCGTACGGTTCTTGTAGTCATAGTCGGTGAAATCGAGCGCGGCAGGATCATTCACAACCAGAAAAGTCTGGGCTTCCACGCGCAGGAACGGATTATCGCAGCCGTCTGACAGGCAAGCACCTAGCGTTGGTCCTGGACTGACGGGGCAGGATGAATGCACCCAGTGCACTTCGATCGTATCGCCAGGCGTTACGCCTTCATAGGCGCCTTGGGCCGGGGCCAGCTCCGCCGCGGTCAGGTCTGCGGTTTCGTTGCATTTCCAGCCGCCATCATCGGTGGCGCCGGCAAATACAGCAAACCCAGGGCCTTTGTGTTCGGCATTGGTGTGAGTGTGAATGTTGCAGAGATTGAGCTCTTTGGAGCTTGGAGCCAGCTCGAACATCACGTCGTTGGTGCCGGCAATCTGTGTAATGTCGCGCGGTGTTTGTGGACCAAACCCTTCGCAAAGCGGTGGTGCGGCCTCTTCTGCGACCTCTGCCACATCAACCACGGCCTCTTCGGCCTCCGGTTCTGTCACAGTCTGGGCACAGCCAGCCAGCAGCACGCCCGTGAGGGCGGCCATTGATACCCGTAGTTTCATTTCGATTGTTCCTCCGTGTGGACTAATGCATGCTCACTCTTCCCGGTGGTATACGTAGATGAGCGCCGTGCGCTGTCCAGTCGAGCCGGTAGGCGTCTTAAGCGTTATCGACGCTGGCATTTTCCCCGGTCGCGTGCATTATGAACACTTGTAGAGTGTTGAGGGGAAGCGCCGGAAATGGCCAATCAGCCGCCGATCGTTGCCGTTGCCAATCTCAAGGGCGGTGTCGGAAAGTCGACCACGGCGCTGATGCTCGCCGAGGGCATGGCCTATGCCTATGGGCTTGAGGTGCTGCTTGTCGATTTCGATGCCCAGGCCAACCTGTCCGAGACCTTGTTGACCAGTGATGGCGTCCAGCGCGAGATGAACCAGGGGCGCGGCGTGGCGGCCATGCTGGATGGGTTTCTTCCCGGCAGCGAACGCAAGAACCTGACCCTTCGCGATGTCGTCGAAACTCGAAATTCCACGGTGGTGGATGAGCTGGCCTATCGGCGTGAGCGCGGCAAACCGGGCGGCTGGATCAATCTTGTTCCCGCCCATCCCGGCATGCGGTTTCTGGAGCCCTATCTGGAGCGTAGCCCCGGCGATGGCTGGTTTGAGATCGGTGACGATCTTGCCGATACGTTTCTCAGTGCCACTGCAGAGATCCGCCAGCGGTGTGATCTGGTGATCATCGACTGCCCGCCCCACGTGTCGGCACTGTGCCGTGCGGCGTTGAAGCTTGCAGACTATTATATCACGCCCACCCTGGCTGAAAGCCTGTCGGTTTGGGGCGTTCAGCAATTCCTGCGGTGGATGGCACATCCCTCCATGGCTGGATGGCTCGGCGTGCGCCAGGCCTCTCTACCGCCCCGGCAGTTCGTCGTGTGCACCCGCTATTCAACTCGCTCGCGCAGTCACAAGAAGATGCTGGACGGGTTGCAGGAAGATTGGGCGGGCCGCACCTTTGCCGAACCGATCCGCCAGCGCCTGTCACTGTCGCGCGATCTCGGGCGCAAGGAACTCGACAGCACACACCCTTTCGGCAGCCGTTATCGCGGCCAGGTGAAGACCGATGTGCTGGCGCTGGCGGACAGTTTTGCAGGATTCATGGTCGCGCGCGCCAATGTGCAATGGCGGCGGGGTAATGACTAAGGAATATAGACTGTATACGTCACGTCGGCCTCGAAATCGAATGTGCCGAGCGACATGTCGTAGCCCTGCAAATTCCCTGCACCGATGGAGTATTCCAGGTCAAAGCGTACCGATTGGTCACTGATCGAGCCACGCGACGCGGCGGTGCGCTGGTTGCCAGTGAACACGTTGCGCCCGCCAAACAGCGACCACAGTGTTGCCGCTGGCGTCATGCCGCCCGTCGCGCCGGCCGAATGGGGGAATTGAGCCGCGCTGCCAAAATCAAGGCCGTCATCGCCGTCCAGCGTAACCGACATCTCCAACGTGGTGATGAACAGAAAAATGAAGCTTGTGCCCGGTGAGACCTGGCTCTGGGCATCGATCGAAAACGGCACGTTCGAGGCGACGTAGAAGCTCGAACTGGAGGTGGTGCCATCTACGGCGACAGATGTGTCGGCGTTCACATCAAACGCACTAAAGGAGTCCGAGGCATTGGCGATGCCGTCATTGTTGCTGTCGGTGACGAAATTGCCGTTGGTGGCGTCCTCGATCCGGAACGGCATTGTGCCAGCCGAGTTCGGCCCGCCCAAAGTCGAAACCAGCGTTCCGGTGACCACGGTGTGTGTGTCTCCGCCAATCAGGTCGGTATCGCCGGACGTGGCCGCCGACGTGCCCGCGCCGGTATCAATGACAAAATCTGCCACAACCGGGGCAGTGCCCCCATCATCGGCGGACCAGACGATCACGGCGCCGATGACGCTGAAAGCCGGGTTGTCGTTTACATTGGCATGCGACGTCGAGGACATGCCCACGACGCAAAATGCTGCCAGGGCCCATCTGGCCCATCCCCGTATCCGCCAACTCCACATTTTTGTGTCATGGCATATGTCGGGTTAAGCCGGGTTAAAACAAATCGATCAGTCTTCTGTGACAATGTTCAGACGCAGCGGCGCCGACATGGCGCCATCTTTGCGCTGGGCGCGAATGTGCAGCGTTATGGCCTGATCTGCGGGGGCGCCGCGCTGGGCTGCGGTGCGGTGTGACATGGCGAAAATGTGGAGGGGCACGCCAGCCATAAGCTGCGTTTGCGACGGCGTGGAAGCCCCTGGCGTTTGGGCGAGAGGGCCGGCGCTGATCAGGTCCACATCTATGTCCCAGCCCGATTGCGATGCGGCTTCAATGCGAAAAGCCGTATTGCTGGCAATGCGGATGGTCTGATGGACCGTGTCACTGGCGGAAAAGCTGGCCGTAACCAGCGTGCCGGTCATCACCGGAGCTTCGGCAAGACCGGTAAAGTCGGCCGCGGCGTCCAGGGTCATGGACACCGCCGCACCCTGGCGCAGGTCGCCGGCCTCATTCCAGACCATCAGGGATGGCCCGGCCTTGAAGCTGACCCGGTCGGTAATCTGGGCGCTGGCCAATGGCGCGAACACGCCGACGAGCATTAGTGCACCCAGACCTGCCACCAAACCCCGAATGCCGCAAACCCCGCTCACTTAATCAACCCGCCCCGTTTCTGTTCCCGCCGTTAAGAGTGCAGAAAGCATGCCAGCGATTCGCACCGCCGCTCCATTGACGACCAGCCGTCACCCGCCTAGCCAAAGCGAAACAGGATGAACGAGGAGGGCGAGGCCCATGGCCGATGACTGGAACATGCCGCAAGGCAACCTGATGGCGGGCAAGCGCGGCATTGTGATGGGCGTGGCCAATGGCAACTCCATCGCCTGGGGCATTTCCCGCCAGCTCGCCGCGCAAGGCGCTGAAATCGCGTTTACCTATCAGGGTGAAGCGCTGGAGCGGCGCGTGCGGCCGCTGGTGGAATCCATCGGCATGGACACGATGATCCCGGCCGATGTGACAGACGACGCCTCCATGGACGCCGCCTTCGCTGCCATTAAGGATAAATGGGGCACCATCGATTTCCTGGTCCACTCCATCGCCTTTGCGGGCAAGGATGAGCTTATGGGGAGCATGGTGGAAAACACCACGCGCGAGGGCTTCCGCCGCGCCATGGACATTTCCGTCTACAGCTTCATCGACAGTTGCAAGCGCGCCGAGGCGATCATGCCGAATGGTGGGTCGATCATTTGCATGACCTATCTTGGCGCCGAGCGCACCGTGCCGAGCTACAATGTCATGGGCGTGGCCAAGGCCGGGCTGGAAGCCTCCACCCGCTATGCCGCGCGCGATCTGGGCGCCAAGGGCATCCGCGTGAACGCGATCAGCGCCGGGGCCATGCGCACGCTGTCTCTGGCCGGTATTCGCGGCGGCAAATCCCTGATGGGCACGGGCCGCGAGTGGAGCTTCCTGAAGGAAGACACAAAGATGGAAGGCGTCGCAGGCTGTGCGCTGTACCTCCTCTCAGACCTCGGCCAGTCCATCGCGGGAGAAGTGGTCCACGTCGACGCCGGCTTCCACGCCATCGGCGTGCCGGAGCTGCCGGAGGGGTAGGGGAGCGCTAAGGGGACATGCGGAAAGGCTTCATCAGTTACAGTCACTCGGATAAGGCGATTTGTGAGGCGCTGCATCGCCAACTCGGTCCGATCAGCCGGTCGCTTTGCAGTTTCTGGTACGACGAGAAAATGAAAGCGGGCGACGAGTGGAACCCGACAATCGAGTGGCACCTCAAGAGATGTCATGTGGCCTTGGTCCTGTTGTCGCCGGACTCCCTGCGCTCGGACGGATTTGTGGTGGATATCGAGTTGCCCAAGCTGAAGCGCCGCGCGCGCAAAGGGCGAACGACGCTGGTGCCGATCACAGCTAGAAACTCCGACTTCTCGGAATTTGAAGACCTTGCCGAGCGCAACATCATTCCAAAAGGTGCCGCAGGCGGCTTTATCATTCTGGGGCCAGATGCGCCTCAAGGGGAGTGCGATGATTGGTGCTCCAAGGTCGTCGCTGACCTTCGCAATCTCCTACAAGAATTGCCTGCTCTGGATGAGCACGATGAAGCGGTTTCCAAGGCCATCGACGCGGCCAAAGCGTCGCTGACCAAATTCGAGGACTCAGACGCCTTCGACGACCTCGAAGGCGGTCTGTCAAATGCCCTTGAGAAACAGATCTCGGGCGTAAAGGCCGCTCTGCGGGCACCACGGGCGGATTTTGCGTTTACCTTAAACGCAGTGACGGTGTCCTGGCAGCGCAATGCGCTTGCGAAAATTCCCGCGCCCGATGCGGCATACGCTTTGGCCCTGAAAGTCTATCGCGCGCTCTATGCTCTCGACCGGGAGGCGACCCGGTCCGAGTATGACTGGCCCCCGGAAAAGGAGCGGGCTGAACTGCGCGCCATTCTGGAGAAAAATGGTGCGGTCGAAGCGGTTGAAGCGTTTCACACGCAATTGGACCGTGTGGAGATGGAGACCAACTACACAGCCCAGCCAGGACGGGAGCCGGCCAGACAGATTGCCGAGACCGTCTCTGACAAGGCCGCCATTGCCCGCGCCATTTCTGACGGTGACACTGTCGACACTGAGGGCGCTGCAGTGACCATGGAGGCGGCAAACAACATCGTGGATGCAGCGCGGACCGAATTATTGGCAAGTGAGGGTCTCGAAGGCGGTCAGCAAGACATTGAGAACATGCAGAAGCTGATGGCCGAGATGTCTCCTACGCTCGAAGCGGGTGGAACGCTGATGGCACTGACGCCTCCCCCGCCCAACGACGAAACCCGTGAGGAGTGGGAATTGGAGGCGGCGGTGGCCGTGCTCACCGGCGAGCTCATCCCCTCTTCACGCCAGCCGCATTTGCAGCGCTTGTCACTGTCTGCCGATGATAACGGCTTGTTTGACGCACTGAATTCCCGGGGTGCGGCCCTGGGCGAGATCTATGCAGATCCTCAGGCTGGTCCGTTTCAAAGACGCATCGCGTTGAGCGACCTCACCCCGCTTGAGGGCCACTCCAGCCTGCAGACGCTGTCCCTCGACAGCACGCAGGTGAGCGACCTTACCCCGCTTGAGGGCCTCTCCAGCCTGCGGATGCTGTCCCTCAACCGCACGCAGGTGAGCGACCTCACCCCGCTTGAGGGCCACTCCAGCCTGCAGACGCTGTCCCTCGACAGCACGCAGGTGAGCGACCTTACCCCGCTTGAGGGCCTCTCCAG
>JBCCAA010000012.1:0-51467 GCA_039815055.1 Pseudomonadota bacterium
CACCGTCGGCGCCGGCGTGGTGAGCAAGATTGAAGCATAAGGGCAGGCCGCCCCGAGCGAGATCCGTGTAAGGCCAAGGCCGAAACCAGATCAAACAAACACCGAAACAGCCGCTCCTCATGGAGCGGCTGTTTTGCGTTTGCGGGGTGTTTGCGTTGGTAGACTTATCTACCCTCACATTTCTTTCACAACCGGTGTTGACCCCGCGCGGCCACAGGCATAGAAGCACTCTTTCGACGGACTGGCTGTGCGCGGCATTCGCGCAAACGCTTTCCCTTGAGACGAAATAATCAAGTGCCGATGATGGCTAAGCGCGCCCAACCCGATCAGGGCGAGGCCGGTCGTTTTGGGCATTTTGCCATGGGCTTCTCACGCGGCCCGCAACGCCAGGATGACGACGATGGATCGACAGAATATTCGGATCAGGCTGAAAGCCTTCGATCACCGGCAGTTGGATGCGTCGGCCAAGGAAATCGTGTCCACGGCCAAACGCACCGGTGCTGATGTGCGCGGCCCCATCCCGCTGCCAACCCGTATTGAGCGTTTCACCGTGAACCGCTCGCCACACGTGAACAAGAAAAGCCGCGAACAGTTCGAGATCCGCACCCATAAGCGTATCCTCGACATCGTGGACCCAACCCCGCAAACCGTTGACGCGCTGATGAAGCTCGACCTGTCGGCTGGCGTGGGCATTGAAATCAAACTTGAGGGAGGCCGCTAATGGGACTGCCCCAGGAGCGTCCAGGCGTTCTCGCCAAGAAACTCGGTATGACCCGGGTGTTCGACGAGGAGGGCCGCCATGTGCCGGTCACGGTGCTTGGATTGGAAGGCTGTCAGGTTGTTGGCCTGCGCCTCGACGAGGACCGTGAAGTTCAGGTCAATCGCGGGCGAAAGAAAGAAGCGACGACTGTCACCCGCAACGATGGCTATACCGCCGTTGTCATGGGGGCCGGCGAGCGCAAAGCCAAGCGGACCACAAAGGCCCAGCGCGGGGCGTTTGCGGAAAACGGCGTTGCGCCAAAGCGTAAGCTTGTTGAGTTCCGCACCGTTGGCGACATGCCAGAGCTTGGTTCCGAGGTGGTCGCGGATCACTTTGTGCCTGGCCAAAAGGTCGATGTGGCGGGTCTCACCCTTGGTAAAGGATTTGCCGGCGCCATGAAGCGTTGGAACTTTGGCGGCCTGCGCGCAACGCACGGTGTGTCGATCTCTCACCGTTCTCACGGTTCGACCGGCCAGTGCCAGGATCCGGGCAAGGTGTTCAAAGGCAAGAAGATGGCCGGCCATTATGGCCAGGAGCGTCGCACGGTTCAGAACATTACGGTCGTTCGTACTGATGTTGATCGCGGTCTTATCCTGGTGAAGGGCGCAATCCCTGGCGGCCCAGGCAGCTGGGTTGAAGTGCGCGACGCAGTGAAAGTTGCGCGTCATCCGGATGCGCCAGCGACCGGCTCTTTCAAAGCACCGGTAAAGATTGAGGTCGATGCACCTGCTGCGGCAGTCCAGATTGAAGGCTCCGCCGCTGACAACATCGTCCTGGTCGATGGTATCGGTCCGAAGACAGAAGAACAGCTCAAAGAGAAGGGCTACGGATCTCTCAGCGCCTTCGTGAACGGTGACAGCGCAGAGCGCGATGCCGCGCTCGAAGAGCTTGGCGTCAAAGAGCAGGCCGAGACAGAAGAGTGGGTCAAGCAGGCTGAGGAAATTCTCGCCGGCGGTGAGCCCCGCGCTGACGTCGACAAAAAGCTTCTCAAGAAACTGCTCAAAGAGGGCGGTGAATAATGGAACTCTCAGTCAAAACCCTGGACGGAAAGTCCGCTGGCAAAGCCAAGCTCGATGATGCCATTTTCGGCATCGAAGAGATTCGCGGCGATATTCTCCAGCGCACTGTGCGCTGGCAGCTCGCCAAGCGCCAGGCCGGCACGCACAAGACGCAAACCCGCAGTGAAGTTTCTGTGACCACGAAGAAGTTCGTGCGTCAAAAGGGATCCGGCGGCGCACGTCACGGCTCGCGCAACGCGCCGATCTTTGTGGGCGGCGGCGTGGCCCATGGCCCGCGCGTGCGTAGCCATGCTCACGACCTGCCGAAGAAAGTCCGCAAGCTCGCTCTGGCCCACGCTCTGTCGTCAAAGGTGAAGGATGGTTCTCTAATCGTGCTGGATGATGCGAAGGCCGACACGCCCAAGACCAAAGAGCTGGCGGAAAAGCTTAAAGGCCTTGAGCTCGACAATGCTCTGATCATTGGCGGTGTTCAAATTGATGAAAACTTTGCCCGCGCAGCACGTAACATCCCGAACATCGATGTGCTGCCGGTCGCTGGCTTGAACGTTTACGACATTCTGCGACGCGGCAAGCTCGTGGTCACCAAAGACGCGATTGAGGGCATTTACGCCCGCTTCAATGGCGCCAAGGCGGAGGCTTAGATCATGGCCGAAGTTCAAACCCGCGATTATGACGTCATCCTGGCGCCGCTGATCACCGAAAAATCGACCCTCGTGGCCGAGCAGAACAAGATCATCTTCCGTGTGCCGCTCACTGCGACCAAGGAAGAGGTCAAGCGCGCCGTTGAAAGCCTGTTCAAGGTGGATGTCACCAAGGTCAACACCCTGCGTGTCAAAGGCAAGACCAAGCGTTTCCGCGGTCACATTGGGCGTCGTTCAGATTTCAAGAAAGCGATCGTCACCCTGAAGGATGGCCAGTCCGTCGACATCACGACGGGCCTCTAAGGGGCGAGGAGAGAGACTATGGCACTTAAGACATATAATCCGACATCGCCCGGTCGTCGTCAGCTGGTCACAGTTGACCGCTCTGATTTGCACAAGGGTAAGCCCGTCAAGGCGTTGACCGAGGGCCTCACCAAAAAGGGTGGCCGCAACAATAATGGCCGCATCACTGCGCGCCGTATCGGTGGCGGTGCCAAACGGCTTTACCGGAAGGTGGATTTCAAGCGCAGCAAGTGGGACGTGCCCGCAACCGTTGAGCGCTTGGAGTATGACCCGAACCGGACAGCGTTCATCGCGCTGATCCAGTACGAAGACGGCGAGCAAAGCTACATCATCGCGCCACAGCGCCTTGCGATCGGCGACACGGTGATCACGTCGACGACGGCCGACATCAAGCCCGGCAACGTGCTTCCACTGAAGAGCATCCCGGTCGGAACGATCATCCACAATATTGAGATGAAGCCGAAAAAGGGCGCGCAAATGGTGCGCTCGGCTGGATGCTATGCCCAGCTTGTGGGACGTGAGAGCGGCTATGCGCAGGTCAAACTAACGTCCGGCGAGCTACGCCGTGTGCCAGACCAGTGCCTGGCTACCGTCGGTGCCGTGTCCAACCCGGACAATATGAACCGCGTGATCGGCAAGGCCGGCAACAAGCGCCACATGGGCAAGCGCCCGTCTGTGCGTGGTGTCGTCATGAACCCGTTCGACCACCCGCATGGTGGTGGTGAGGGTAAGTCTTCAGGTGGCCGTCATCCGGTGACACCTTGGGGTAAGAAAACGCGCGGACCTAAAACCCGCAAAAACAAGTCGACGGATCGTCTGATCATCCGTCGCCGTAACGCGAAACGCTAGGGAGGGAGAAAGATATGGCTCGTTCCACATGGAAAGGCCCGTTTGTTGACGGCTATCTCCTGAAGAAGGCTGAAGAGGCCCAAAACGCGGAGAAGCGTGTCGTGATCAAGACCTGGTCGCGCCGCTCAACGATCATGCCCCAATTCATTGGCCTGAATTTTCAGGTCCACAATGGCAACAAGTTCGTGCCGGTGACCGTTTCTGAGGAAATGGTTGGCCACAAGCTTGGAGAGTTTGCGCCCACACGGACCTATTACGGTCACGGCGCCGACAAGAAAGCGAAGAGGAAGTAGAGATGGGTAAGCCCAAAGCTCCTCCGAAGCAGGCCTCAAATGAGGCGCGTGCCGTTCTGCGCGTTAATCGTGGCAGTCCGCAAAAGCTGAACCTTCTGGCGCAGCAAATCCGCGGCTTGCCCGTGCAGCGCGCGCTGGATGAAATGCGCTTCTCGCGCAAGCGCCCCTCCGAAGCGGTCTACAAGCTGCTCTGGTCTGCGATGCAGAACGCCGAGAACAATCACGACCTCGACATCGACTCCCTCGTGGTGGCTGAAGCCCATGTCGGCAAGAACATGGTGATGAAACGCATCCGAGCCCGCGCTCGCGGCCGCGCATCACGAATCCACAAACCCTTCTCGCAGCTCACCATTGTGCTGCGCGACACAAGCATGGAAGCGGAGACGGCCTGATGGGACAGAAAGTAAACCCAATTGGCCTGCGCCTGGGCATCAACCGTACGGCCGATAGCCGTTGGTATGCCGACAGCGCTGAGTATGGCCGCCTGCTCCATGAAGACCTACGTATGCGCAAACATGTTCAGGCTCGACTGAAGCAGGCTGGCATTTCCAAGATCGTCATTGAGCGCCCGCACAAGAAGTGCCTGGTGACGATCCACACAGCACGTCCCGGCCTTGTGATCGGTAAGAAGGGCGCAGACATTGAATCGCTGCGCACCTCGCTTGCCAAGATGACGGAAGACGAAGTGCGCGTGAACCTGGTTGAAGTGCGCAAGCCTGAAATCGACGCCAAACTGGTCGCCGACGATATCGCGCGCCAGCTTGAGCGCCGCGCCTCGTTCCGCCGTGCCATGAAACGTTCGATCCAATCGACAATGCGTCTTGGCGCTCTTGGAGTTCGGATTATGGTCGCTGGCCGTCTTGGCGGCGCAGAGATTGCCCGTACAGAGCAGTATGCTGAAGGCTCTGTGCCGCTGCATACGCTTCGCGCGGACATCGATTATGGCACCGCCGAAGCGCTGACGACCTATGGGATCATCGGCATCAAGGTGTGGGTTTATAAGGGCGAGATCATGGAACACGATCCGATGGCCCAGGACCGTAAGCTTGAGACCTCTGGCCAGGCCCGCGCCCGCACAGGCGGTGGCCGTGGCCCAGCGTCTGGCCCGCAAGGTGGAGGCAACTGATGCTGCAGCCAAAGCGAACCAAATATCGCAAGGCGTTCAAAGGCCGGATCAAGGGTGTGTCCAAGGGCGGCTCGAGCCTGAACTTCGGCTCGTTTGGTCTGAAGGCGTTGGAGCCTGAGCGGGTCACCGCGCGCCAGATCGAGGCAACACGCCGGGCCGTCACGCGCCACATGAAACGTCAAGGCAAAGTGTGGATCCGCATTTTCCCGGATCTGCCGGTCACCGCCAAGCCGATTGAAGTTCGGATGGGTAAGGGTAAGGGCTCGATCGACCGCTGGGTCGCGCGCGTCGCACCAGGCCGGATCCTGTTTGAAATTGACGGCGTGCCGGAAGACATTGCGCGCGAGGCCCTTCGTCTCGGTGCAGCCAAGCTTCCGATCAAGACCAAAGTCGTCAAGCGCGTGGAGGGGATCTGATGAGCACCCAGGAGCTCCGCGGAAAATCCGTCGATCAGCTGCGCGAAGATCTCGCAAAGCTGAAGAAAGAACAGTTCAACCTGCGGTTCCAGGCGGCCACCGGCCAATTGGAAAAGACCCATCGCGCCCAGGAAGTGCGCCGCAATGTGGCCCGCATCAAAACCCTCCTGCGTGAGAAAGCTCGCGCCGGGGTGGAAGGCTAGGAGAGACCAATGCCCAAACGTGTAATGGAAGGTGTGGTGGTCTCTGCCAAGCAGGACAAGACGGCTGTGGTCCGCGTTGACCGCACCTATACCCACCCTTTGTACAAGAAGATTGTGCGTCGCTCGAAGAAGTACCACGCCCATGACGAGGCGAATTTGGCCAAGGAAGGCCAGACAGTAACGATTCAGGAATGCCCACCGCGTTCGAAGCTGAAGACCTGGGAACTGGTCGACGGCAAAGCCGCCTCAGCCGGAGGTGACGACGCATGATCCAGATGCAGACCAACCTTCGGGTGGCGGATAATTCCGGCGCTCGCCGGGTCCAGTGCATCAAGGTGCTGGGCGGTGCCGGCCGTCGGTATGCGTCCGTTGGCGACATCATCGTGGTGTCGATCAAGGAAGCCATCCCGACCGGCCGCGTGAAGAAGGGTGATGTGCGCCGCGCTGTTGTGGTGCGTGTGGCAAAAGATATCCAGCGCCCGGATGGCTCGGTGATTCGGTTCGATAGCAATGCTGCCGTGCTGGTGAACAATAATGGCGAGCCGATCGGCACGCGGATCTTTGGCCCGGTTCCCCGCGAACTGCGCGCCAAGAACCACATGAAGATCATTTCGCTCGCTCCGGAGGTGCTCTAGCCATGGCTGCGAAGATCAAGAAAGGCGACCGCGTGGTCGTCCTGACGGGCCGCTATAAGGGCACGGAAGGTGAAGTGCTCAAGGTGCTGCCATCGGAAAGCCGTGTGGTTGTCCAGGGCGTGAACATTGTCACCCGTCACCAGCGTCCCAACCAGATGGACCCCGGTGGCATCAAGAAGTTCGAAGCCCCGATCCATGTGTCGAACGTGGCACACAAGGACCCGGTGGACGGAAAGCCCGTTCGAGTGGGCTTCAAGGTCGACGAGCATGGTCGCAAGACCCGGTTCGCGAAACGCTCGGGAGAGCAGATCGATGTCTGATGTGATGGAATACGAACCACGCCTGAAGGCGATGTATCGCGAACAGATCGTGCCGAAGATGCAGGAAAAGTTCGCTTATACGAATCCGATGATGATGCCCCAGCTGGACAAGGTCGTCCTGAATATGGGCGTCGGCGAAGCAGTATCTGACTCCAAGAAGATCAAGCAGGCTGTGGCCGAGCTTGAGCTCATTGCCGGTCAGAAACCCGTCACGACGAAGGCCCGCAAGTCTATTGCCGGCTTCAAGCTGCGCGACGGGATGGCGATTGGCTGTAAGGTCACTCTGCGCCGCGACCGCATGTTTGAATTTCTCGACCGTCTGGTCACGATCGCGTTGCCACGCGTGAAGGATTTCCGGGGTCTGAATAGCAAGAGCTTTGATGGCAGTGGCAACTACGCCATGGGTATGAAGGAGCACATCGTGTTCCCCGAGATCAATTATGATCAGGTCGAAACCATCCGCGGCATGGACATCATTGTCTGCACCACGGCCCCAACCGATGAGGAAGCCAAGGCACTGCTCGCCGAATGCGGTTTCCCCTTCCGGACTTAGCGCGAAAGGACGTCTGATATGGCTAAGAAAAGCGCAACTGAACGGAATCTCAAACGGGTCAAACTGGCAGGGAAGTATGCTGCCCGCCGTGAGAAGCTGAAGGCAATTGCAATGGACGATTCCCTACCGCTGGAGGATCGCTTCAAGGCGCGCCTCAAGCTTGCGGAACTGCCACGCAATTCCGCACCAAATCGTGTTCGCAACCGGTGTGAGGTCACAGGCCGACCACGTGGTTATTATCGTAAACTCCGCATGTCGCGGATCGCGCTTCGGGAGCTTGGCTCCCAGGGCATGATCCCCGGCCTCGTGAAGTCCAGCTGGTAAGGAGGAACTGCAATGCAACTTTCAGATCCCCTCGGCGATATGCTCACTCGCATCCGCAATGCGCAGATGCGCAACATGTCCAACGTGGTCACACCAGCGTCCAAGCTGCGCGTCCGTGTGCTCGAAGTGTTGCAATCAGAGGGCTATATTCGCGGGTTCGTCGTCGTCGAAAAAGATGGTCACCGGAACATCGAGATCGAGCTAAAATATTATGAAGGCTCGCCGGTTATCAATGAGTTGAAGCGCGTGTCCAAGCCGGGCCGCCGGGTCTATTCATCCGTGGGTGATATCCCGCTGGTGCGTAACGGCCTGGGCATCAATATCCTTTCAACGTCAAAGGGCGTGATGTCTGACGACACCGCGCGTGAGCATAATGTGGGCGGAGAAGTTCTCTGCCGCGTGAGTTAGGGAAGGGAAGGATATGTCACGCATTGGCAAACTGCCGATCCCGGTCCCGACCGGTACTGAGGTGAAGGTCAACGGTCAGACCATCGAGGCGAAGGGCAAAAAAGGCCTTCTGTCGATGACCCTGTCCGATCTGGTCACGCCAGAGCTGGAAGGCACCGAGCTGAAGATCACGCCGCGCCAGGACCTGGTTGAAAAGGCTAATCAGCGCATCGAAGTGTTCAAGCAGCGTGGCAAGAAATTGCCGACGTTCGCTGAAGCGCTCGATCCTGCGGCCCGCACCCAATGGGGCACATCGCGCGCTCGCGTTGCGAACATGATCCACGGTGTCAGCGAAGGTTTCAGCAAAAGCCTTGAGATTCAGGGTGTTGGTTACCGCGCCCAGATGCAGGGCAAGGATCTGAAGCTCTCACTCGGTTTCTCCCATGACGTGGTCTACAAGACCCCGGAGGGGATCGATATTGCGGCCCCGAAACCCACTGAAGTGGTGGTGACCGGCATCGACAAGCAAATGGTTGGCCAGGTGGCTGCAGAGATTCGCGGTTACCGTCCGCCAGAGCCTTATAAGGGCAAGGGTGTGCGCTATACCGATGAGTATGTGCGCCGCAAAGAAGGCAAGAAGAAGTAAGTGCAATGAAAAGCCCCCGCGAAAAAATGCACCGCCGCGCCCAGCGCACCCGTACCCGGCTCAAGAAGCTGGCAAATGGACGTCCGCGGCTGTCGGTTGCGCGCAGCCACAAGAATATCTCCGCTCAAGTCATTGATGATGGCAGCGGCGTGACCCTGGCTTCTGCCTCGACTCTCGAGGCTGACGTGAAGAAGGCGCTGAAGACCGGTGGCGATTCCGAAGCGGCCGCAAAGGTTGGCGCGCTTCTGGCGGAGCGCGCGAAGAAAGCCGGTGTCGAAGACGTAGTGTTCGACCGCGGCGGCTACATGTTCCATGGCCGGGTGAAAGCCCTGGCGGATGCCGCCCGTGAGGGCGGCCTGAAGTTCTAGGAGACCGGCAATGGCAGAACAACAAGGCGGACGAGGCGGCAATGACCGCGGAGGACGTGGCGGTGGCCGGGGACGCCGGGACCGTGATGAAGAACAGTCTGAATTTGTCGACAAGCTGGTTGGGATCAACCGCGTCGCCAAAACGGTGAAGGGCGGTAAGAATTTCGGTTTTGCCGCGCTCGTCGTCGTTGGCGATCAGAAGGGCCGCGCTGGCTTCGGCAAAGGCAAGGCCCGTGAGGTGCCCGAAGCGATCCGCAAGGCGACCGAAGAAGCCAAGCGCAACATGGTTCGCGTGCCGCTGCGTGAGGGCCGTACGCTCCACCATGATGGCCGTGGTCGTCATGGCGCCGGTAAGGTCGTGCTGCGTGCAGCGCCTCCCGGTACTGGTGTGATTGCTGGTGGCCCGATGCGCGCCGTTATGGAAGTGCTCGGAGTGCAGGATGTCGTCGGCAAATCGATCGGCTCATCGAACCCGTACAATATGGTTCGCGCCACGTTTGATGCGCTCAAACGCCAGACCAGTCCACGCACTGTTGCTGCCAAGCGCGGCCTGAAGGTGCAGGACGTTGTTGGTCGTCGCAATGATGGTGCATCTGAAGCCGGCGTCATCGAGAGCGCCAGCTAGGAGAAGGATCAATGGCAAAAGCAATGGTAGAACTGCGCCAGGCCGGCAGCCCGATCCGTCGTTCGGCTGACCAGCGTGACACGCTCGTCGGGCTTGGCCTGAACAAGGTCGGCCGCACGCGTGAGCTGCAACATACGCGCCCGGTTCATGGAATGATCATCAAGATTCAGCATATGCTGGAAGTGAAACACGATGGCGGA
The DNA here is from genome assembly GCA_039815055.1 of Pseudomonadota bacterium. Taxonomy (GTDB): domain Bacteria; phylum Pseudomonadota; class Alphaproteobacteria; order Caulobacterales; family Hyphomonadaceae; genus UBA5336. The sequence continues at coordinate 9,669 of JBCCAA010000012.1, forward strand.
TGGGTGCCTGCGCAGGAATGGCTGCGCACCGCGGCCATGCCGGAGGCAAACTGATGAAACTGAACGAACTTTCTCCCCGCGCGGGATCAACCAAGGCGCGCACGCGTGTTGGCCGCGGCGTAGGCTCTGGCAAGGGCAAGACCGCTGGCCGGGGCGTTAAAGGTCAGAAGTCGCGCTCAGGCGTCGCCATTAATGGCTTCGAGGGCGGCCAGATGCCGATTTACATGCGTCTGCCCAAGCGTGGCTTCAAAGCCCGCGGCTCCAAAACCCACGCCTGGATCAATCTCGGCAAGCTGTCGGTGGCGATTGACGCCGGCAAGCTGGATGCAAAAAACATCACGGAAGAGTCCCTTGTGGCCTCTGGTGTGGTGCGCCGGGCCAAGGATGGCATCCGCCTTCTGGCAAAGGGCGATGCGCCCAAAAATGCCAATATTACTGTTACCGGTGCCTCTAAATCGGCAATCGAAGCCATTGAAAAGGCAGGCGGAAGCGTCACTGTGACCGGCCCCGTGAAAGAAGAGTCCGCAGAGGCTTAATCATCACAAGTCAGCGCTTTTTGCGTTTACAGGGTTCACAAAACCGCATTCGCCGCCAATCTTGGCGGCGAAATTGTATCGTCTGGGAGGAGATATTCCCTTGGCCACTGCCGCCGAACAGCTCGCTCGTAACGTCAACTTCGGAAGTTTCGCCAAGGCGAAAGACCTCCAGAAGCGGATTCTCTTCACCCTTGGCATCTTGGTGCTTTACCGGCTGGGAACATTCATCCCGGTACCGGGCATCGACCAGGCCCAGTTCGCGAGCTTTTTTGAAAGCCAGTCCGGGGGCATCCTCGGCAGCGTGAACATGTTCGCCGGCGGCGCCATTGAGCGGATGAGCATCTTCGCCCTCAATGTGATGCCCTACATCACCGCCTCGATCATTATCCAGATGATGACATCGGCCTCCCCAACGCTTGAAAAGTTGAAGAAAGAGGGTGAGGCCGGGCGCAAACAGATTAACCAATACACTCGTTATCTGACGCTCGCATTCGCCGTTGTCCAAAGTTTCGGGATCACAGCCGGTATGGCAGGCAATGGCCTCGCCATCGACACCATCCCCGGCTGGTTCTTCATCATCACTGGCATCGTCACGCTGACCGGTGGCACCATGCTGCTCATGTGGATGGGCGAGCAGGTCACTGCGCGCGGGATTGGTAACGGTATCTCGCTGATCATCTTCGCCGGGATTATCGCGGAGATGCCACGGGCCATCTTCAATCTTTTGGCCACGGCCCGTACGACATCGGTGAACATCGGCTTTATCTTGCTGATTACCGCTCTCGTCATCGCGCTGGTGGTCTTCATCGTCTTCATTGAGCGATCCCAGCGGCGGCTTTTGATCCAGTATCCCAAGCGTCAGCAAGGCAATCAGATGCAGCAGGGGCAGAACTCATTCCTGCCACTGAAGATCAATACGTCTGGCGTGATCCCACCGATCTTCGCCATCGCAATCTTGATGTTGCCCATGACCCTTGTTGGGTTCTCCGGCGGCAGCACGGGAGATCCCACCGCAGCTGTTGCCGCGGGCGAAGGCATGATGGGGCAGGTGACCACCTGGCTTGCCCAGACGTTTGCGCCGGGCAGCTGGACCTATATCGGCTCATACGCCGTGCTCGTGGCGTTCTTCTGCTTTTTCTACACGTCGATCATGTTCAATCCGGTCGAAACGGCTGACAATCTGCGCAAGTATGGCGGCTTTATCCCTGGCATCCGGCCTGGCAAGAATACTGCAGCCTATATCGACTATGTGCTGACTCGACTGACCACCATTGGTGCGATTTATCTGGTGTTCGTTTGTATCTTGCCGGAATTGCTCCGGCGCTATTATCCGGAGATTCCGTTTTATATCGGTGGAACGTCGCTTCTGATTGTTGTCTCGGTGACGATGGACACGGTGACACAAATCCAGAGCCACATGATTGCCCACCAGTATGAGGGGATGCTGAAGAAATCGCGCTTGGGAGGGCGTAAAAGATGAATCTGATTTTGTTTGGTCCGCCGGCCGCGGGTAAGGGAACCCAAGCGAAAAGACTGGTTGCCGAACGCGGGTTCATTCAATTGTCGACCGGAGACATGCTGCGCGCAGCCCGCGCATCTGGCTCCGATCTTGGCCAATGTGTGGCCAAGATCATGGATGAGGGCGGCCTTGTCTCCGACGAGATTGTCATCGCTCTCATCGACGAACAGCTTGCAATCAATGATGGCGCGCCGGGATTTATCTATGATGGGTTCCCGCGCACGGTCGGACAGGCCGATGCCCTGGACCAATTGCTGGAAAACCGGGGCACACACGTGCACAAGGTTATTCGACTGGTCGTAGATGAAGAAGCGCTGGTTGAGCGCATCACCAAACGGTTCGAAGAACAGGGTCGTAAGGACGATAATCCCGAGACGTTCAAGACCCGGCTTGAGAAGTATAACGCCGACACCGCGCCACTGATCCCGATTTATGCCGAGCGTGGATTGCTCGTAGAAGTCGATGGAATGGGCACGATTGAAGCCGTTTCAGAAGGCATCGATCAGGCCCTTGCATAGGGCGATTGTAAAAAGCCCAAAACCCGTGAAGTCAGTGGTTGACGCGCCCAAATCATGGGCGTAGACACTCACGCTTCGTTAAGACGGCAAAGCCCACTCCTGCGCGCGGAGACATTTGCGCGGCGCGGGCGGTGTTTTTGTGATTGGAAATTCAGGAGTTTCGGCCCGTGGCCCGTATTGCTGGTGTAAACATACCTACGAATAAGCGCGTTGAAATCGCGTTGCGTTATATTCACGGCATTGGCCCCGCCATGGCCCGTGAGATCGTTGACAAGGTGGGCATTTCTACCGACCGGCGTGTTCAAGATCTGTCCGATGCGGAAGTGATCCAGATTCGTGAAACCATTGACCGCGACTACATGGTTGAGGGTGACCTTCGCCGTGACACTTCGATGAACATCAAGCGTCTGATGGACCTAGGGTGCTATCGCGGTCTTCGTCACCGCCGTCGCCTTCCGGTTCGCGGACAGCGCACACATACGAACGCCCGCACCCGCAAGGGCCCGGCCAAGCCGATTGCCGGCAAGAAGAAATAGGATTTTAGACTATGGCTCGTGAAGCGACACGCGTACGCAAGAGAGAGCGCAAGAACATCTCTTCCGGCATGGTGCATGTGAATTCCTCGTTCAACAATACGATGATCACCATCACCGACGCCCAGGGTAACACCATCTCCTGGAGCTCGGCTGGCGCCATGAACTTCAAGGGCTCGCGCAAGTCGACGCCTTATGCCGCCCAGGTGGCAGCCGAAGATGCAGCCAAGAAAGCGATGGATCACGGTTTGAAAACCGTTGAGGTGAATGTTCGCGGTCCTGGATCAGGTCGTGAAAGCGCCCTGCGTGCGCTGCAAGCTGCCGGTCTGACGATTACGTCGATCCGCGACACGACCCCGATCCCGCACAATGGATGCCGCCCGCCAAAGCGTCGCCGCGTCTAGTCAAGTTTCGGCGCGAGATCTTTGATCTGCGCCGTCCCTGTATTCCGAATTCAGGACCACGCCCATGCCCGATATCGCCATTGAATCCGTAAACGACCGCAATTGGAAAGACCTGATCCGTCCGAACCGACCGGAGATCATTCCAGGTCTCGATCCAAAGCGGAAAGCAAAGCTGGTCATCGAGCCGCTTGAGCGCGGCTTTGGCACGACGCTTGGCTCTTCTCTGCGCCGGATTCTTTTGTCGTCGCTCCAGGGCGCCGCGATTACCGGTGTTCAGATTGACGGCGTGGTTCACGAGTTCAGCTCCATCCCTGGCGTACGCGAGGATGTCACCAACATCGTCCTCAACCTGAAGCAGATCGCCATCGACATGGTATCTGAAGCACCCAAGCGGATGGTGCTCAAGGCCACCGGGCCTGGCCTGGTGACAGCCGGACAGATCGAGACCCCGGGTGATGTGAAGATCCTCAACCCTGACCATGTGATCTGCACGCTGGATGATGGCGCCGCAGTGCGCATGGAATTCACGGTCGCAACCGGCAAGGGCTATGTCCCGGCTGACAAGAACCGTCCAGAAGACGCGCCGATCGGTTTCATTCCGGTCGATGCCATCTTTTCACCGGTTCGTCGCGTTGGTTACAGCGTGGAAGACACCCGTGAAGGCACGCGCCTCGACTATGATGAGCTTTCCCTGACGGTTGAAACCGATGGTTCTGTGACCCCGGAAGATTCCGTGGCGTATGCAGCGCGCATCCTGCAGGATCAACTTCAACTGTTCATCACTTTTGATGAGCCGATCATGGATGAGTCCTCATCCAGCGAAGAAACAGAGCTTGGCTTCAATCCAGTGCTTCTCAAGAAGGTTGATGAGCTTGAGCTGTCTGTGCGCTCGGCCAACTGCCTGAAGAACGACAATATCGTCTACATTGGCGACCTCATTCAGAAGTCGGAAGCTGAAATGCTGCGCACGCCGAATTTCGGCCGCAAGTCCTTGAACGAGATCAAGGAAGTGCTTGCCGGCATGGGCCTGCACCTCGGAATGGATGTGCCAGACTGGCCGCCTGAAGACATCGAAGGCCTTGCCAAGAAGTACGACGACCAGCTCTAAGGATTGTGAAAGCGCGGGCGCCGCGCAGGAGAAAGGACCAGACCCATGCGCCACAAACTCGCGCACCGCAAACTCAACCGCACCGCCTCGCACCGCAAGGCGATGTTTGCCAATATGGCAGCTAGCCTGATCGAGCATGAGCAGATCGTCACAACGTTGCCGAAGGCGAAGGAAATGAAACCCTTCATGGACAAGCTGGTTACGCTTGCCAAAAAGGGTGATCTTTCAGCACGCCGTCAGGCCATCGCGAAGATCCGCAATAAAGACGCCGTCAGAAAACTGTTCGAAGTGATGGGCGAGCGTTATGCCGAACGCAATGGCGGCTACACCCGTGTTCTGAAAGCTGGCTATCGCTATGGCGACAACGCACCGATGGCGGTCATCGAACTGGTCGACCGTGACGAAAGTGCTCGCGGCGCAGCTGACAAAGCCCGCCATGAAGCAGAGATGGAAGCGCTCGACGAAGCGTAATCCTGGCGTGTGCTAGACGTTAAATTTCGCAACCAACCCTTGCGCTTCCGGCTCTGATCGGAAATGACAGTATTGTTACATGGCCGGGCAGCTCCGCACCGGCCAGGACCGTCAGAAAGACTGGATTGGGGGAGGGCGATGCCGAGACCGGCCGGTGTGCGAAACCGTGATTTTGCCGAGAAGCGCCTGGCGCTCCTCGACACGCTTTGCGATTTCGCCCTGAACTGCGACTTGCGGCGACCGTCACTTCGCCAGTTTGCGCTCGCCGCTTCTGCCTCCGAACCGACCCTTCGACACTATTTCAAAGACCGTCAGGGCGTGGTCATGGCGATCCTGGAGCGTATTGGTGTTCGAGGCGAGCCACTCTGGCAGACAATTGCGACGCCAGCGAGCGACACCGCCAAGGCGTTGGAAGAATATTTCCGCGTTTCAGAGGCAGGGATGCGTCATGGTGGGTTCATCCGGGCGCACGCGTTTGGAATCATCGAAGGTGTTGCTGACCCCGCCGCTGCGAAAGCGTATCTGGAGCACATTCTGGAGCCTGCTCTGGCCGCTGTTGAAGCGAAGTTATCGGGTAGCATGCTGAAGGGCGGCGACAGGAAATTCCTGCGCGCTGCCGCACTCGCATCATTGGCGCCTATGCTGGTGATGTGCCTGCATCAGGACTTGCTCGGTGGAGACGATGCGTGGCCGTTTGATGTGCCCGCCACTATGGCCCATTTGCAAACCATGCTCAGTCAGGGTGTTTCGAACATTAGCCCGGCGATTGAATCGGCTCGCATCTAAGCCCTGGTCGGGTCTCCATCGCTGCCTCGAAAGACGAACTGGCGTCCGCAATAGCCGCACACGACCAGATCATCGTCGCCCATTTCATAGAAGACAATGGGATGTCCGAGGGCGCCGCCACCGCCATCACAGGCCACGCGTTTGTCATCAACGATGATCACTTCCGGGGCGTCATAAGTGGGCATTTGATCCGTCATGGGTTTCGCCTGGGCCGCAAGAGTTGTCCTGAGCGTCAGTAGAAGTGACCGGCTGGAGCGTCAACTGCGCGAACGGTTCCCAGTGGCGCCAACGCGGCCTATATGAGCCTCTGACGGGTGCAAGGAGCCGACACATGACATCCAGTACAGGCGAGCCCGAGTTTGCGATTGAGGTCATAGGGCTGGACAAGGTCTACGCCGCATCGGGCAAAATGCCGGAAAAACGCGCGCTCAATGCCATCGACCTGAAGATTCCCCGCGGCAGCATCTTTGGACTGCTCGGGCCCAATGGCGCAGGCAAGTCTACATTTATCAATATCCTGGCCGGCCTGGTAATCAAGTCCGCCGGCACTGCGCGCATATGGGGACTCGACATCGATACCCATCCACGGGCGGCGCGGGCTGCTATTGGCGTGGTGAACCAGGAAATCACCATGGACCCGTTCTTCACGCCGTCGGAAATGCTGGAACTCATGGCCGGTTTCTATGGCGTTCCACCGAAAGAACGCCGCACCGACGCGATCCTCGAAGCGGTTGGTCTGTACGACAAGAAAGACGCCTATGTGCGCCAATTGTCGGGTGGGATGAAACGCCGACTAATGGTGGCCAAGGCGCTGGTGCACGCACCGCCTGTCCTGATCCTGGATGAGCCGACGGCAGGCGTGGATGTGGAGTTGAGACGGTCGTTGTGGGCCTATGTGCGCGAACTGCATGCGGCAGGCACGACGATCATTCTCACCACCCACTACCTGGAAGAGGCCGAAGAGCTGTGTGATGAGATCGCGATCATTCACCATGGCGAAGTGATTTGCAGCGAACCGACGCCTCAATTGCTAGCAAGGCTCGATCGGAAAACCCTCACCATCACCCCGCGTGAACCGTTGGCCAGCGTGCCGGATGCTTTATCGGCGCTGGATGCGAAGCTGCGTCCTGATGGTGCTTTAGCGATCAACTTTCGTACCGGTGAAACAGGCATTGGGCGCTTGCTGGAACAGGTGCGTGCGGCCGGAATCGGCATTGATGATCTGGCGACCGAAGAGCCCGACCTTGAAGATGTGTTCGTCGCGCTGACGAGCTAGCTGCTGGATCCGCCCATTTCATTTGCGCAGATGTCAGTTTAGGCTTCGCGTTGAGTTGAGTGATGGAGGACCGCGTGTTGAGAAGGTATACTGGCGCCGTTGTGCGCGCCATGACAGCGATCTTGATTGCTGGCGCAGCCGGCGCAACGACGGCGGCAGCGTGTACGTGCCCACCCGCACCCAATGCGGCGTCCCAGGCCGAGGAGTGGGATCTCCTTGCGGTCGGAACGGTTGTCGCAGTCGACAATGACGAGACTGGCAATTCAGCTTCCATCGCTGTTTCTGAGCTTCTGAAAGGGGATGCGGCGGAAACGATCACCGTGACGTCCGGCCCGTCAAACCCCCGGGCGTGTGGACTGTCCTATGGCGCGGGCTCAAACGTCACCGTGCTGGCGAATGAAGCCGAGGATGGCAGCTTCAATAATTACTTCTGCGCGATCCCCCAGTTCAGTGCGAATGAATTTCGCGTCGCGCTGGGCCATGCGCCTGTCGATGTCCCTGGCATGGCGACCATCACCAGCCCGAAGCCGGGCGATGTACTAAGCCGAAGCATCTCCATTGAGGGCGTTGTCCCCCATGATTGGTTCGCCGATGGTGCCGTGGAAGGCTCGCTGATTCTTTTGGATGGCGCGGTGGCAGATGTGTTCCCAATCAAGGCCGTCGAGGAGGATTGGGAAACGCCCGGCGACAAGACCATCGATTCCGCCGTGTTTCTCAACAATCAGGCAGATCTGGATGTGATCGTTCAGATTGCAGAAGCTAATCCGGTCAATCCAGACAATCGCCGGGCCGTTTCGATCCCGATTAGGTTGCTGGCCGTCCCGGCCAATTCCGACGACATTGACAAACAACAGGTGATCCACACCACAACGGTGGAATGGTTGGGCTATTATATGGAAAATGATGCCGGCGGGCTCGACGCCTTCCTCGATGATGAATTTGTGCTGATCGGCGCGGATGGATCGGTTTCAACAAAGGCGGATGAAGTGGCTTTTCTGCGAGAGGATGGCTGGGTGGCGCCTGTGGACTATCAATACCATGTGGATGATGTGATCCTGATTACCCCGGCGGTTGCGTTTGTTTATGGCCACGCCACTAGCACACGTGCGGGCGCGAATGGCCAACCATGCCAGCACGTCTCTTCAGCGTCGAACGTGTTGAAAAGCAATGGTGAGACGTGGCGTCCCATCAGCACACATGTCTCTGGGGTGAGTTGCACACCGATTGAGTAGTCTCTCTAGTGGCCGTCAAACGCGATCAGCGCGTGCACGTCGACGCCGTGGGCGCGCAGGCGGTCTGCCCCGCCAAGTTCAGGCAAGTCGACCAGGAAACTGGCGGCGATGATGTTGGCGCCGCCCCGTCTCAATAGTTTCAGTCCGGCTTCAGCCGTGCCGCCGGTGGCGATGAGATCATCGACCAGCAAGACGCGCTCCCCGGCTTCGACGCCGTCCACATGCATGTGAAGTTCATCGGTGCCGTATTCCAGGTCATAGGCTTCACTGTGCGTCTCGAACGGTAATTTTCCCGGCTTGCGCAAAGGTAGAAAGCCGGCGCCCAACTCCACAGCCATGGCGCCGCCGAGAATAAAGCCTCGAGCATCGATCCCTGCCACTTTCGTAATCCCAGCGCCCTTATGCGGCGTACAAAGCTTTTGGATCGCGTGTGAAAAGGCGACCGTGTCACCAAACAGGGTTGAAACGTCCCGGAACATGATTCCGGGTTTGGGATAATCTGGAATGGTTCGGATCGCGGCTTTCAAATCCATGGATCAGCCGATGACCACCTGCTCGCCTTCGCGGATTGCACGCCCGCCATTGGATTCGATGAGTTCTGGTTCCGCAGGCTTTTCCTTGCGCGTCCACATAGGGGCATTGCGGTCAGCTTTGCGGTCGTAGCGTTTGGCGTAGAATTCGGCAGCCGTGTGCGTAAGCGGGCGCGGTGTCAGTATCATGCCGTACTGGCGAAGGCGCTCCACCACCTCATCGCGCAGATACATGTCCGGGAAAACGTCCTGTGTGATGCCATGGCTCTTCATCCAGGCGCGAACGTGCCAGGTGCGCGTCGAAGGTGCATCCGCGGGGCGTGCACCGCCATGTTCTTCCCAGAGATACAGTGTCACGATGGCGTCGATGACGGCGTCCATAGCGGCGGGCGTGGCCCCCTCTGACAAGTCTTGTCCGGCACGGGCCGCGATACGAAGATCATTTTTCCGCGCCTGAAGGGTTTGATACGTGGCACCGATGACCGACAACGCATTACGGTTTGCCGGGACCATTTGCGAGTAGATGGCATCGAGCTGAGGATGGTGAATATCCATCAGATCACCACCGACCACCGGTTCATTTCGGGAAATTGCAGCAAGTTCCGACATGAAACGCTGGATGTTGATCCGCATTTCGTGGCCAACGCCTTCCATTGTTGAAAATTCAACGCCTTTCCGGTCGGCCCGATTGGCCCATAAAATATAGGAAATGATGATTGTGGTGACCGAAAGCATCAAGAGTGCGCCGGTCTGGAACTCAACTGTGAACATGCGTCCCTCCATGGAGCCCCTTCGGTCTAGCAAAACCCTTGCCGGGCGTCGATCATGTCTCGCTTAAGAGGTGAGAAAACATACGCGTCATGGCTTTAGAACTCGGCCGGCCACCGCATCGAGCCTGGCGAGTAAGGCAGGATCTCGCTGCGTTGGGGCTGTGATCAGCGCATGGTCCAGGCAAGTTTCAATGCCTTGAGGGGAGGCTGTTCGTGCGGTTCCCGACAGCGTCCGGCAGAGGCGGTCAATTGCCAAGCGGGCATTGGCTGCGTTCTGGCCCATGATTTCCAGTACATTGGTCACTGTGACGTCGTCTTCGTCCTCGCGCCAGCAGTCATAGTCGGTCACCATGGCGAGGGTGGCGTAGGGAAGTTCCGCTTCGCGGGCGAGCTTGGCTTCTGGCATATTCGTCATGCCGATCACATCGCAACCCCATTGGCGGTAAAGGCGGCTTTCAGCCAGTGTGGAAAATTGCGGTCCTTCCATGGCGATGTAGGTGCCGCCGCGGTGCACAGTCGCCCCCGCCAGCGCTGCCGCGTCCCCGGCAAGACCGGACAGTCGTTCACAGACCGGATGGGCCATGGAGACATGGGCGACCATGCCGGAGCCGAAAAAGGTCTTGTCCCGCGCAAAGGTGCGATCAATGAACTGGTCCACCGCCACAAAGTCACCGGGCGCATAATCCTCCTTCAGCGACCCACAGGCTGAGAACGACACCACATCGGTCACACCTGCGCGTTTGAGTGCATCAATGTTGGCCCGGTAGGGCACAGAGGTCGGCGTCAGCCTGTGCCCGGCGCCGTGCCGCGGCAGGAAGACCAGTTCAATGCTGTGAAGCGTGCCGCGGCGCAGGACATCAGACGGCGCCCCCCAGGGCGTTTCAATCGCGTCTTCGCGCGGGTTTTCCAGGCCCGGCACATCATAAAGGCCTGAACCACCAACAATTCCGAGCGTCCATTGGGTCATGCGAGGCTCCTTCTTCTAGTGTCGCCGGAAGTGAACGCAGGCGAGGTCTTCGTCAAGTTGCTCTCGAACCTGTGACGCAGGTGTGAGTTGGAAGACGCGGCGGCGCGATCTAACTAGGCCTCATGAAACCGAACGTTCCTTTGCCTCACTCATTTAGCCGTCGTGGCCTATTGCTGGTTGGCGGCGCGTCCGTTCTGGCTGGCTGCGGCATTAGCATGGCCGACGAAGCGATGCCCAGCACGCTGGAGGACTACACAGACAGTGAATGGCGCAATCTCAGTGAAGAAGAATGGCGCGAACGCCTGTCGCCAGAGGCGTTTCGCGTGTTGCGCCGTGAAGGGACCGAGCGTGCTTTTACCTCGCCTTTGAACGGTGAAGAACGCGCCGGTACGTTCCACTGCGCAGGGTGTGGCCTCGCCCTATTCAGTTCAGACGCGAAGTACGAAAGCGGCACCGGCTGGCCGAGTTTCTGGCAACCGATCGCTGCTGGCGTGCTGGGCACGAAAGAGGACAACAAGCTCTGGATGCAGCGCACCGAGTATCACTGCGCTCGCTGCCTCGGCCATCAAGGCCACGTCTTCAATGACGGTCCGCGTCCAACGGGTCTACGGTACTGCAACAACGGCGTCGCGCTGCGATTCGAAGCGGCACCGGCATAACGCGTTACCAACAGTCCGGTCGATCGAACGCTGTCACACACTGGCATTTGCCTTTGAGCAGCGTCAGGTCATCGCTCGACAGAGGCTGGGCAAGCCAGCCGTGCGGCTGATTGAGGGGGTGAGGCGGTGATCTGCTTGAAACCGACACGACTATAATACGCTGGATTGCCATAGGTGATGGCAACATCAATGCCTTTGCGGCGAATAGCAGCCAATCCATGCGTGAGCAGGGCCTGACCATGCCCTTGTCTCTGATGATCTGGCGCGACGGCGACTGGGGACAGCAAGGCCACCGAGCGCTTGTCGTCTCTGAACACCAGGGGCGTGAACATGATGCTGGCAATCAGCTCGTTGTGTTCCTCGATGGAAAAAACAGCCAGATCATCGACTGGTGTGAGTTCAATGAGATCGCGCACAAGCTTGGCAATCACCTGACCTTCGTCCGGGCCCTCGGAGGCTGTGAAACTTGCGCCAAACAGGGCGATCAATCCATCTGATGGGCCATTGTGTCCTTCAAGATACTTCATAGGATGGTTGCTTAGCCTCCGAAAGTTGTCCCGTCGCCTTCCTCATCAGTGATCACGGCGCCGCCATCGGTGTGCTCGAAACCGCGTGCGTCGGGCTCCATAAACAGGTCCATCTGACTTGGATCGATGTATTTCTGGCGCCTGCGCGGCTTGGTGCGGCTGCCGCGGAAGTAAAGATCATCGGTGTGATCTTCAGCTGGTGCGGCTGCAGTTTTGGTTTTGGACGTTTTCGGTTTTGCTGCTTTGGGGGCAGGCTTTGCGTCTGCGGGCTCATCGGTGCTCATCGGTCCCGCCAGGTGCCAATATGTCACCGCATAGACCGGATTTCCGGCGCCATCCTCATAGGTCTGAACAAAGCCCTGGCTGAACCCAGAAGCCGCCTTTGCGGCCATCTGATCGGTCTCATCGCTCTCGGCGGTCACCCATTCTGTCTTCAGCGATAAAATTTCGGTTCCATTTGCAGTGCGTTCGGCATCGGCGCGGGTTCGCACGGCGGGGCAATCGCCCAACAGTGCGTTGCGGGCCGTCTGGGCAAGGGGATAAAGATGGCTCATGGCAGGACAGACCTAGGCGACAGGCTACTTGCGTCCAAGGGGGCGCCATGCGCCACCAATGTGCGCTGGGCGGCAAGCCTTGCGAATCTTAGCGTCAAGGCTTTGCGCCGGGCCGCCGCAAGAGGCACGTTTGGCGCGTCTCGAACAATCGCGGCGCCGAACCTGTCGGCAATGATCAGACCGCAGCTTTCAGGGATGAGCTCATCGGGAAAGGCACTTGAGACGGCGAAGAAGAACCGGTCGCAGAAGGGCGTATATTCTGGCCATTTCTGGTCTGAGCGAAAGTCAGCCACTGACGATTTGATCTCGATGATCCAGATCTCGCCCTTCGACGTCAGACCCATCACATCGGCGCGACGATGGTTGGCGAGCGTAACCTCGGTCAAGCCGGGCACATCCATCAGGAAAAGCTGGCGCAGGACACCCGACGCAATGTCAGTGGCGGTCGGTAGGAGAGGATCAATATCGGTCATGGCGGGCGAGTGGTTCTTGTAATGTTCCAGAATGATGGTGGCTGGCGCCTGGGTCAACCAATCAATTTGTCGACCCAGTCAGGCACCACTTTGCTCGCCGGGCCATAGATTGCGTCATCAAAAGCGCTGGCCACATCGGACGGCTCCAGATTCAGCTCCACAGTGTGGGCGCCTTGATAGCAGGCTTCCTGGACAAATCCCGCGGCAGGATACACCGCGCCGCTGGTTCCGATCGCGACAAACAGTGTGCACCGCGAAAGTGCATCGGCAATGCGCTCCATATGTAGCGGAATTTCGCCGAACCAGACGACATCCGGGCGCATCATGCCGGTCATGCCACAGGCCTTGCAGACTGTGTCCGGCTCAATATCCTCGGTATGAAATTGAGTCGCGCCGCAGCTCATGCAACGGATAGAGGTCAACTCCCCATGCATATGCACAACGTCGGTTGAGCCAACTCGCTCATGCAAATTGTCCACATTCTGCGTTACCAGAAGATAGTCTGAGCCTTCAGCTTCGCAGGCGGTCTGCAGCCGAGCCAGGGCTTCATGACCGCTATGGGCCTTGGCTGTCTTGAGCTGTTTGCGCCGCGAATTGTAAAACCTCTGAACAAAATCTGGATTGCGTTCAAAGCCTTCCGGCGTGGCCAGGTCTTCCAGCGGATACTTCGTCCAGATGCCATCGGTGTCGCGAAACGTGCCAAGACCGCTTTCGGCGGAGATGCCGGAACCTGTGAGAATGACAATAGACGAGGGCAGGGGCATGGTTCACGTTCCTGTGGCTGGCTACAATCGTCATATTCCTAACATATGCGAGCCTTAGAAAACGTGCGACACGAACATGGCGAGAGCCGTCCGCACTGGCAGCGAAAAGGGTGAAGTATGGGTATTCATCGATTGAAGCACCGAACGGTTGGGTTTGCTGTGCTAGCGATGGGCCTGTTTGGCCTGACCGCGTGTGACCAGACAGATGAACGCCTGGACCGCGCCGTGCAGCTTGGCGAGGCCGCGCTTGAACAAGTGTCTGGCTCCAGTTCCGGAGACGATCGTGGGACCGATCTCGCCAGCGTGTCCACAGAAGCGCGTGCTTTTGCGGGCCAGATGATGGACGAGCCTCTGGTTCAGGCAACGTCAGAACGCGCGCAATCGCGCTTTGCCATTGGATCGATCATCGCAAAACCCCGGGACTTGCCACCACTGCCGAGCCCCACCGAGGCGCTAGTAATGCAAAGGCCGGAACTTGCGATTGAGGTGGAGCGGGCTGAGATCGTCATTCCAGAGCCTGCAGAACGGGTGGTCATCCCGCCGTCGGAAGGCCCTGTGACGGCCCGGCGCGCCCCGCTCCCAGAAGGTGTGATGGAGCGCCAGACAGACTCCGTCCTTGGGGATGCACCGGAACGGTCCATCCTGCCGAGATCTCTCCCGCACGAAGAACTGAAGCTGGCCAAGCGAGCCATCCAAACCCAACAATCCGTGCAGGTCCAGACCGACGCGCAATCTCTGATGTATGACATGATGGCTGACTTTGGCCTCGGCGGTCAGGTTGAGCTTTCGCGCAGCGGCGCCATGGTGATCCAACTCGGTGATGATGGCGCCGACCCGACACAATTCTCGCGCATTGAACGCCCCGGTGAGCGCCTTGACCGGCTTTTCACCGCCGAGGGCGCTGTGCGTCCCGGCCTGCCGCGCCTGGCCCTCCAATCCGATGTGAGTTGTCCCGATCGGGTCGATTCCCGTCAGCTTCGCGGCAATCAGGTGCTGGCCACCGAGTGTCTGGTCGAGCGTCTCCGCGCGTCGGGTCAATTTGAATACGTCGAGAAAGACTTCATCTTTGACCACCAGTTTGTGCGCCGACCTAATGAGCCACCGGTGACTGTGGCCGTCACGCCAGACGATCCGTTATGGGATCTCCAGTGGCACTTCTTCAACAACGGTACCGGCGAAGATGAGTCCCTGGGCGGTGCCGGTTTCGTTGATTTCTGGACAGAGCAGGGCACAACCGGCTCGGCAGAAGTTGTTGTCGCCGTGGTTGATACGGGCCTTGATATGGATCATCCGGACATCGCAACCTCAACCAATATCGCTCCCGGTTGGGATATGGTGTCCGATCCCGACATGGGTAATGACGGTCATGGCCGTGACTCAGATCCCCATGATCCGGGCGATCTGTGCGATCCCACCGTGCCGTTTGCCGAAAACAGCTATCACGGTACCCATGTGGCTGGCACAATCGGCGCAGCGTTTTCCAACAATACATCAGGCGTTGCTGGTGGCGCCTGGGACGTAACGATCGTGCCAGTGCGCGCGCTAGGCAAATGCGGCGGGCGTTTGACCGACATCAATGACGCGATCCGTTGGGCCGGCGGTCTTGTTCCGGCTGTGGGTCTCGATGGCCAGGAAGTGTGGAACGACAATCCCGCCGACATAATCAACCTGTCGATTGGCCTGTTTGAGTTTTGCCCGACCTCTCTGCAGGAGGCGATCAATGCCGTCACAGAGCGCGGCGCTGTTGTTGTCTCTGCGGCGGGCAATGCGCGTGTTTCGACACGGTTCTACAGCCCGGGTGGGTGTGAGAATGTAATATCGGTTGCGGCGGGTGATGCCCGCGGGGCCATGGCGCCCTATTCCAACTACGGTGTGGAAGTGGACGTACTGGCGCCCGGTGGCGACCTGTCGCGCGATGATAATGGCGATGGCCGCCCCGATGGAGTGCTGTCCACGCGGGTTGCGAACAACTGTTTCGACCCGGTTACCGGCGATCCAGTCGACACTTGCTATTACGCGTTTGAGCAAGGCACGAGCATGGCCGCGCCGCATGTTTCGGCCGCCCTCGCGCTGATCAAGTCCCGCGAGCCCGGCCTTGTCGGGTCTGCTCTTAGCGATAAACTACTGGCAGCGTTGTCGCCTCGAACGGGCGATCAATGCACCGGACCGTGCGGTGAGTTTTTTGGCGCCGAGGAAGATCCTGACAACCCCGGAGTGTGTTTCCGTCCGTGCGGTGGTGGCTTATTGGACCTGACGCGTGTAGATTTCGACGACTAGGCGGGAGCATTGGCAAGCCCATTATGGCGTTGGACGGCTCATCTGTGCATTATGGCGGTGTTCTTGGCGTTGCCGGACTGGCCGTGACCCTGGCGGGCTGCGCCTATATTGCGACCACAGCGTCGGCGCAATCTGTGTCTTTGATGCCCATTCGCAGCATGGAACAGATCACTGTTCCAGCTACCGGGCCATTGGTCGAGGCGATCGACGAAGCGCCAAGCCCACCACAGGTGAAGCCTGCCTCTCTGGAAACACCAGTGCAAACCGTGGAACCAGCCCCTGAACCTGCTACAGCAGAGACCATGACCGATGTGCGCGCCACTTTCATTGTGAAGTTCAAGCCTGATCCAGCGATCGACGACGTCATCGCCAATTGGAGAAGTAATCGTGAAGCAGCCCTTGCGCGTTTTGCGGGCTGGGCGGCCGACGATCCGCTGTTTTCTGAGATGACCCTGGAAGGCTGCTCTTATTCAGGGGAACTATTGCTGGCGAGAAGTCTGTCGGTTCAAAGCACCGGAGCGCGCGGAGCGGTTTCCACCTTGACGGGTGACATTCGCAGCCATAGCGCAGTGGCGTATGCCGATCCGGACTTCACAGCCCATCCGGGCAAGTCTGCAAGGGATGAGTGATGATGTTACGTGTCGCCTTTATGGCAAGCTGGCTGGTGTTTGTGGCCGCATGTTCTGAACAGATCGGGCCGCGCGGGGATGCCTCGCCGCAGGAACCGGCAGAAGAACCCGTCGTAGAAACTCCAGCACCCGCGGCCCCTGCGCCGGTTGTCCTGCCCAATCGGCCAACATCGACGTCTGGTGAAGCGACCATCAACTGGGATGCGGCGCGCACGGACCTGGCGTCTAATGGCAGCGATACGGCGGCCCCCAGTGGATTTCAGATCCAGTCCGGCGCGGACGCGCCGCCAGTCCCGGTATTATTGCCAACCGGCATTGTGACTACGCAAAGCGCACCGGATGAGGCGCCCAGATTCCGGCAAATGGCCGATGGTTATTTCGCGCGCTATCCCGGTGTTGCCTATGACATCACGGTGTCGGGCACGAATGAGGTGTTCGACACACCCGGCGACACAGCGAAGCAGAATGAAGACGCCAATTACCGCTCAACGGCTACAGGCGCCATGGTCACAATCGGCCGGTACGGCGCCGATTATATGATTGAGTTTGAGTGTAACGGCGCAGCTGGCGCACTCGGTGACGGTTGTATCGATGAAGCGAACGCGTTGGAAATTGCGCGCAGCCTCGTGATCGTCGGGTCGCGCTGATGTCGATACGTGTTTTTGGAGTGGTGGTGGCGCTGGCGGCGCTGTCGGCATGTGACGCGGTTCGCTATCCAGGCGATGGCGGGGAATTCCCGCAAACGCCTGTTGAGCAAGACCCTGATGCGCCGCCGGGACCACCACCGCCAACCGTACCGGTTGATCCTGTTCCCACAGATGAAGAGCCGCCGAGTGATCCCATCGATGTTGGCGATCCTGTGCCGCCGGTGGATGGACCCGACCCGGTGCAACCAGATACTGTTGAGACGGAGCCAGACCCGGTTCCGCCGCCAGAGCCGGTCTTTAGCTATTATGGCCCCGGGCAGTTATTACAGGGTTCCGGGCAGGGCGCGCCTGACCAGATCGTTCACGCGCCTGACATCGTCTATCCAATCCGAACGGCGCCGGCCTATCTGCAATCCATGGTCTGGAATTTTGGCGGTGGTATTGGCGGCGGCGATGAGTGTGACACCCGCAATTTCGAGTATCCATGGCGCGACAATTTCTGCGAAACGCGAACGTCGAACCGCAATTCGCCCTTCTGCCCATCCGACCGCATTCACCAGGGCCAGGACATCCGGGTTGGCACGCCCGAAGAGTGCCGCATCCTCAGGGGAACACCGGAAGATGAGCGTATGCTCCATGAGACCGTCGCGGTGGAAGACGGCATTGTCTACGAGATTGGCACCTATACGGTGAAGTTGAGATCCGGCGGGCGCATCTATCGCTATATGCATCTGAACATGGACGCATTGCAGGTCGATGAGGGCGATGCCGTGCTGGCCGGTGATGTGCTTGGCTATGTTTCAAAGGATTTTGGCGGGACACCCACTACATTTCATCTACATTTTGAGATCATCCAAAACACGGCCGAACATGGTTGGGTCCACGTCCCGCCTTATTTATCACTCGTGGAAGCTTATGAAAGACGCGAGCAAGGCTTCGGTGAAGAGCTGGAACAGCCTGTGGCGGTCGCAACCGCGCCGTTTGTTATCCCCGAAGGCATGGAAATCATAGAATAGACGGTTGCCAACCTCGGCATTTGGTCCGAAGCCGTCTTAAGGCCGTGTCGCAGCATCCAATAACAAGAATGCAGACAAGCGCGGGGAAGCGTTGCGGCTGGACTTCTGGGTCCTGTCCAACGCGGCTATCGCGTCGGGCGCTTCCATAGCGACGAAATCTGTCGCCAGTTTCGCTAGATCGTGATCGGCTTTCAGGCGTTTCGCCACGCGGTCAACTTCAGCGCGCGCCGCTGTCAGAATGGCCGACTGCCGCGCCGCGTCACCTTTGCGCGCAGCGCCTGCGATCCGCTTTTTATCCTTGGGGCGGAACGTGTTGGCGAGCGGGATGCCGGAGTTTTCAAGACGGCGGATCACCAGCTCTGCGGTGTCTTCACGCGACAGCTCGCCCGCTTCCGTACGGTCCAGGTCTGTAAGGATGCTCGTCCAGGCTGCATCGCCCTGAGGTGGCGGTGTGGGCGTTGAAATCGCGTTTGGCAACGGCTCTGACACGTCATCGATGATGGACTCATCACTGTCATCGAACGGATCGAAAGGAGGAGGTATCGGTTCGCGCAAGGATGGATTTGGCTCATCCATAACGCTTGCGCCATTGGCCACGACGGGTAGGATGACCGCCGGTTCAGGGCGGCTGCTGACGGTTTCGAACAGCTCATCATCATTGGGTGCCGAAACAGGCGCGGCGGCGGGTTCAACCGTGGCGGATTGAACAGCGATGCGATCGTCGATGGGGGCGCTTGCGCGTTCCTCACTGCGCGGTACACGCGCGGGCGTAGACCGTCTTGCCGCCTGAATGGCTGCATCGCTGGCACGTACGGCCGTTTCAATCGTACGCCGGGATTGGTCCAGTTTTTCCTCGATCCGTGCGATCGCGAACAATACCGTCTCGCTTTGGCCATTGGCCGAGGCCGCTAGCCCTTCCAGCTTCTGTAAAGCGTCTGTTAGGGCGCCAGTGGTGTTGCGCATATTGTCCAGGCGGGAATCCAGAGCGGAGTCGGCCCGGGCAATTTCTTCACCAGCCTGCTTTGCCATATCTGTCATCAGCGCAGCTTGACGGGGGATCGCGTCATTCATGGTTTCGCCCTGGGCGCGGATGTCGCGGATAAGGGATTCAATCGCCGTGCGCTCTGAAGCCAGGGTTGCAGCCAGGTCTCTTGCATTATCGGCCGCTGCGTAAGATACCGATTCCAGCCTCAGCCTTTCATCGCCGATTTCACTGGTCAGAGCTTTCATCGCCGCAAGCGCGCCAGAAAAGGCGTGATCGACATCCTGGCTGACGGCCGTCATTCGTGTGGCCAGGGTTTCGGCCCGCGCGGCATTTGCATCTGCCGGGTCAAGCAGCTGGCTTGCTGCTTTCAGAACCAGGGTTTGGGCCGCCGCGCTGCGGGCGCTTTCGCGCGCCATGAAACTTGCCATCAGGATCAACAGGCCAGGTAACACAGCCAAAAGGCCGCCTGCGGCCAATGTGATGGGCGGTTGAGCGCCAACGCGGCTTATGTCGAGGATAGTGATGCAGGCGATGGCCACACAGCCCCACCACATGGTGCTGAGCACCAGTCCGGCCCATGGCATCCAGGAGCCTGCGCCGCGTACGCTGTCGATGCGGTCGGATGAAGAGGGAAGGGGTGTTGGACTGTCGCTCATATGTCACTGTATAGACTGAATCGCGGCGAAAGCGCGAGTGACAAATGGCAGAAGTTAGGCTTCGCCCAACAGGTGAATTTAGCTGGATGTATTCGACTTGGCTCGCACGGCCTGCGTTGCTGTCGTCCAAGCCACCGAGCCGCATGTGTCTATAACCCTAAGCTCAAGAGCTCAACGGCCGGTCGATCTATGCGATCAGCGTGGTAAAGATCACGACTATGATTTCCGCGACTGCAGCGAGAATCCCTGACATCTGTCTTTCTCCATGATTTGCGCTGTTGTTTACCGAAAAACGGCAAACGTGTCACGCAAAATCGAAGTCTATTTGGTAAAAAAGAGCCCCGACTCACGCAATGTGAACCGGGGCTGCTTTATGAAAGGTATCGAGGATCTATCGCTCGATGAGGCTCGGCCCACGGGCCTGGATGTCGCCCTGGCTCGACGCCGCGGCTTGATAGTCCCGGATCAGAGCCTGCAGATGGGGGTCGTTGGCCAATTGAGCAATCGACGCCAGACCTTCGGCAGACTGGGCAGATACGCTGAATGCGCTTTCCAGGGCTTCCAGGCCGGTGAGGCGCGCTGGATAATAGACGAGGCGCACATCTGTATCCGCTTCGATGCCGGCCAATTCCTTGGCCACATCAATGGCATCCAGGAAGCCGCCAATGCTATCGACCAGGCCGAGTTCAAGTGCATCTTCGCCTGTCCAGATCCGGCCACGGGCGCGCTCATTGACTTCGTCGTAGGTCATGCCGCGTCCTTCAGCGACAATGTTGACGAACTCTTCGTAGCCCGCTTCGGTCATCTTGCGCAGTTCGTTGCGCTGGTAGTCGGTGAAACGGTCGCCGCCAAAGGCTTCCGTCCACTCGCCGCCCACAGTGACGTTTTCGAAATTCACACCAATCCGCTCCAGACCCTCCGCGACTGCGAACTTGCCTGCGAAGATGCCGATCGAGCCAGTGATGGTCGTGTCATTCGCCAGGATGTGGTCCGCGCCGGCAGACACATAGTAACCACCCGACGCTGCCGTTGATCCCATGGTGACGATGACCGGTGTGCCGTCGGCCTGGACGCGCTCTACCGCGTTCCAGATATGGCTGGAGGCTGTGGCCGATCCACCGCCGCTGTCGACGCGGAAGACAATGGCCTGAACCTTTTCGTTCTTTCCGGCGTCCAGAATGGCGCGTGCAACACGGTCAGACCCAAAGCCGACCGATTCGGCGAAAGGATCGTCGCTGCCACCGCCGCCGGTGACGATTGTGCCTTCACCGCCGAGCACAGCAATCATCGGCGCACCTGCTGGAGCGGCTGGCGCCACATAGGAGGAGAGCGAGACAAATTCCGCATTCTCGCCGGCGCGTTCCCGCGCCGCTTCACGCGCATCTTCGGGCCACCCCAAACGGTCAACGAGGCCGAGGTCGATCAGTTCACTGGCGTCATACATCCCTGCTTCCAGGGCGGCACGCAGGTCAGCAACCTCAAGTCCACGATCGGTGGCGATATCGGCCAGAGACACCGTCCAAAGCGAATCGGCAACTTCGGCCAGGGCCAGTCTGTGCGGCTCGGTATAGGTTTCGTTGCGGAACGTGTTCGGCGCGTTCTTGAACTCGCCAATCGCTTCAAACTCTGCGGTGATCGAAAGATCGTCCAGCATGCCTTTTATGAAAGGCGTCTCGAAAGAGATGCCCGTCACACCCATGGATGTGCCTTGCTGGATCCAGATTTCGTCTGCCGCCGCAATGGAGCGATAGGAAGAAGGGCTGGAGGCGAAAAAGCCCTGGCTGTGGGCAATCACAAACTTGCCGGACTCTTTGAAAGCGATGAGAGCGTCGCGTAGCTCTTCCGAGCGACTGCTGCCGACGACCGATTCGCTTGAGCGGATGAAAATACCCTTCACATCCTCATCAGCGCGGGCGCGGTCCAGCTTTACCAGAAGGTCTGTAAACCCGACCGTGCCGGAAAACGCGGCGAGCCCAGATGTTGGGGCCTGATCGGTATAGCCGCTCCTCAGATCAAGGCTGAGAATGATCTCATCAGGTTGTGGGTCAGAGGCGCTTGCTGCGCCAATCAAAGCGCCAAGCGCCAGGAAACTGACAATGATAAACAGCAGGATGGCGACAAAGGCCCCTGCCAGGGACAAAAGAAAGGTTTTCACCAAGTACTCCGTTATGTGGACGATAATTGTATTTATCGATAAATGATAAGGTGGCACGCGACACTTGTAAAGTAGAAGGGTGAATGAACGCGTCGAGTCCCTCCGAATGCCGCAGCCGCGTTCGCACGCTTGTCATCACCAATGCTTTTCGCTATGTCGCCGCTTCCGGTCGATGGGGTGTCGCCAAGTGGTAAGGCAGCGGTTTTTGGTATCGCCATTCCCAGGTTCGAATCCTGGCACCCCAGCCAACCGGTCTCATTCGGGTCAAATTTGAGTCTTTTGACAGAAACCGTCCCTCAGAATTCCCTTTCTTTATTGGACAGTGCACCGCAATATGTCTTAGGCGTGTTGCCATATCGTCGCGCATTGTTCAATTTCGTGAATGTTCGGTTATGCGAGTTGATCAGATTACGCTGTGTTGATAGCGTTCTCGTGCCGATCAAAATGGGGATGCCCCCAAATGGCTCGCGGAGCGGCATAAACACAAGAGGGCGGATTGCGCCCCAAATAAATTAGGGAGGCGGACCGGCCGGGGTGGCCAGTTCTGCAAACAAACTTGGAAGCGGGCGTGTGTGTGTCCCGAAAAGATATGGCTCCGGCTGGCGGCAATCGCTGAGCCGCGAATAGGTTTTCGTGTGTGGCGACGTCGCGCGCAGTTTTTTAAGAGTGAGTGAGAGGCAACCTCATGAAGCAGTTTCTGACACCGGCCCGGGGCGCTCTTGTCTCGGCCTTGGCACTGGCCCTTGCCGTACCGGCATCGGCCCAACTTACATCAGCGCTGGATGGCGCTGAGCAGTCCACCCGCCAGGCCCAGCAAGTGCAAACGCGGATCAACCAGTTGGACGATGAACGGTCCGACATGGTACGCGAGTATCGCACGCTGCTCCAGCGCCGTGATGCGGCTGAGCTTTATGCCCGCCAGCAGGAAAAAGTGGTGGAAAGCCAGCGCCGGGAAGTCGAATCGTTGACCGACCAACTTGGACGGATCGATGAGATTACTGCAGAAACGATTCCGATGCTGATCACAATGGTCGAGGACCTTGAGGCGTTTGTCGCCGCGGACCTGCCATTCAAAACCGAGTTCCGTCAGCAACGCCTGGACAATCTCCGCGCCGCGCTCGACAGCGCAGACGTCTCAACCGCTGAGAAGTACCGCGTTATCATTGAGGCTTACCAGGCTGAAATGGAATACGGCAACACGATCGACACTTGGGAAGACACTGTCGACGTTGATGGTGAACAACAGACCGTGGATATGTTCCAGTATGGCCGTGTCGCCCTGGTCTGGTTGACGTCCGATGACAGCCGCGCCGCGCGCTATGACCGCGCCAACGGCCAGTGGGAACCGATCACCTCAGGCTCTTTGCGCGCCGACATCCGTGAAGCCATTCGAGTGGCCGCCGGTACCAAACAGCAGGAAGTGCTGTTCGGACCCGTAACCAAGCTCGACATCCAGTAACCCTAGAGACTTTGGAGTAAGTGACGATGAAAACCCGTTTTTCTCTCAAGGCTCTTGGCGCAGCTGCGCTACTCGGCCTTTCGACCATGGCGACAGCGGTTCCCGCCAACGCCCAATCCCTCAGTTCGGTGCTCGACGCCGTGCGCCGCGACAATTCTGCGCTCAGTGCGGAAAACCAACAGCGCGAGGCGGAGTTCCGCCAGGCGCGTGATCAGCAGTCTGCCCTTTTGGGCGACGCTCGAAGCGCGCTCGGCGCGGCCGAAGCCCGCGGACGTGCGCTGTCTGCTGAGTTCGACGCCAACGAGGCCTCACTTGACGAATTGCAGGCGCAACTCGACGAGCAGGCCGGTGACTTCTCTGAACTGCTGGGGCAGTTCCGGACTGCCGCTGGCGAAACCATGCCGAAAATTCGCGAATCCCTCGCCAGCTTCGACCCGTCTGTTGCACCGGTAGAAGTGTTCGGCAGCGATGGCCGTGTCGAGAAGCTGTCCCAGATTTCTCAGGCGCGGACGCTTCCAACCCGTTCGGACCTGGACAGCCTGCCAAAAGCCATCCTGGCCGAAATGATTGCCCAGTCGGAAGTGAAAGCGTTCACCACGACGGTCGCCAATATCGGTCCAGACGGTGAAGATCTCCCCGTGGAGCTTTTCCGCATCGGCGTGTTCAGCGCGGCCACGACAAGTGACCAGCGGTTCGTCGAGGTTCGCGTCGATGACACGCCAGGCTCTGAGCCATTCCTGCGTGCCTATCGCGCCCAGCCGCGCGGTGAATTCCGCTCCACCATGGGTGCCATTCAAGGCGCAGCCGATGGTGAGGTTGTCCGCGCACCGGTTGATCCGTCCAAAGGTGACCTGTTCGGCATTCTCGGCGATCTGCCAAGCATTGGTGACCGTCTTGGCCAAGGTGGCCCGGTTGGCTTCCTGATCTTTTACATCCTGCTGCCGATTGGTGTGCTGTTGGCCCTGTTCAAGATCGTGACGCTGTTCCTGCAAGGCAACGCCATGCGCTCGACCGCCAAGACCAAGCGTGCCGGCAATGGCAACCCGCTTGCTCGTGTCTTCGAGACCTATGAGACCAATAAGAGCGCGGATGTGGAAACGCTCGAGCTCAAACTCGACGAGCAGATCCTCAAGGAGTCGCCCAAGATCGAGCGGTTCAACGAGATCATCAAAGTGCTCGCCGCTGTCGCACCTCTGTTGGGTCTGCTCGGTACGGTGATCGGTATGATCATCACCTTTACCGCGATCACGATCTACGGTGCCGGTGACCCGCAGCTGATGGCTGGCGGTATTTCCACCGCGCTTGTGACCACGGTGCTGGGCCTTGTGGCAGCGATCCCGCTGATCCTGCTGCACGCAATCTCTGCGGCCATGGCGCGCGGTAACCAGCAACTGCTCGATGAGCAAGCTGCCGGTCTTGTCGCCGAGCGTGCCGAAGGCGCAACCACGGGCATGGCTTAATGGCCATGCTCCAACTGGAGCTCTCCCATGGGGATTAATGAGCTACAGGCATTCCTTGACCGGGGCGGACCGATCCTCCTCGTGATCATGGCAGCCACATTTGTAATGTGGGCCCTGATTCTCGAGCGGTTCTTTTACTTCCGCCTCGCGCACAATGGAGTGGCCGGCAATGCGATCAGTGAGTGGCGTTCGCGCTCCGATCGCAAGTCAACCTACGCGCACTGGATCCGGGACAAACTGGTCTCCGAGGTTCGTCAAAAAGCCGAGGCCAATGTCGGCCTCACAAAGGCAACGGTGGCCCTGGCGCCGCTGCTCGGCCTGCTTGGCACGGTGACGGGCATGGTGTCTGTGTTTGACATCATGGCGCTCACCGATGGCGCCGATGCCAAAGCCATGGCGGCCGGCGTGTCCCGTGCCACGATTCCGACGATGGCGGGCATGGTGGCGTCGATTTCCGGTATCATTTTCACCTCTGGCATGGACCAAAAGGTCAACAGACTTGTCCAGACGGTGGAAGACGAGATGGAGATCAGCTGATGCGTGGACGTGCTGGAAGAGTACCCGAAGAGGCAAATGTTGACCTCACGCCCATGTTGGACGTGGTGTTCATTCTGCTGATCTTCTTCATCGTGACGGCGGTGTTCACCAAGGAACAGGCGATTGGCCTTGAGCCACCGCCGCCGCCATCGCCAACCGAACCGCCTCCGGATCCGCCTCCAACCATCATGATTTTGGTTGATGATGCGGGCTTGATCCGGGTCAACAATCGCGTGGCGGATGTTGGATCGGTTCGACCGAACATAGAGCGGCTGAAAGCTGAAAACCCTGAAAGCGCAGTGATCATCCAGGCGCACCCACGTGCACCGTCGGGCCTGATCATTGAAATTCGCGACCAGGCGTATTCCGCCCAGGCTTCACCGGTAAATGTCGTGCTTAGCGCGACGAATTAGAGGAGAGCAGACATGGCAAGACGCAAGGCTATGGCCTCCGGGGGCGGATCTGACGATGATGTCAACCTGACCCCGATGCTCGATGTGGTGTTCATCCTCCTCATCTTCTTCATCGTGACCGCTCAGTTCATCAAGGAACCGGGTCAGGAAATCCAACGGGTTGACGCCGACAATGATGCCAATGTGAAGCCTCTGGCCATCCTGGTGGCCATTAATGAGGATTCCGAGTACTATATGGATAAGAAGCTGGTTGAAGAAAACGAGCTTGAGTTCCGCATTGACGAGTTGCGCAAGGATAACCCCAAGGGTGAACTTGTGGTCCAAGTCGACAGTGATTCGAATGCGGAAGCGCTGGTCACCTTGATGGAAATCCTGCGCGACTCAGACTCGGCCACAGTGGTCAATATTTCGACGGCTCAAGATTAGAAGGAGCGAAGTTTATGTTTTCCCATCCGCTTATCCGTCTCCTGATTGGTGCGCCTTTGGCAGCATTGGTTGTGTTCGGCCTTTTCACTTTCATGCGGCTTGCCATCTCCGGTAACTTTGAAGAGCCGGAAGATCGGGAACAGCGCGTGCTCGAAGCCCTGGTGCCCCAGGAAGAAAGCACGGAAATTCGCCGGTCTGCACGGTCCAAGCCACGCAAGCTGGATTCAGCTGACAAGCCACCGCCGCCGCCGAAGTTGACGTCGAGCAAGTCGGATATCGACTTGCCAACGCCGTCTATTCAAGGCGCTGCGCCAACGGAACTGAAACTTGATCGGATGTCGTCCATGGCGATTGATCCAGTGGCGATTTCCGATCGCGATGCTCAACCCATCAGCCCACCTCAGGTGACTTATCCTCAGCGGGCGGCGGAACGTGGGATCGAAGGTTCTTGTGAAGTTCGCTTCAATGTGAACGCCCGCGGAGAGCCCTATGATGTGGACGCAGATTGCACCGACAGCGTGTTCGTGCGTGAGGCAGAACGGTCGGTCAGCCGGGTTCGCTTCGCGCCGAAAATTGTTCGCGGGTCTGCCGTTGAGCGCGCCAACGTGGTGTATCCGCTGCAGTTTGACTTGGCAGACTAATGTGAACGCAGCCGGTCTGATATGTATCGGGCCGGTTGGTTCAACCTTCAGGAACAGAGTCGTCCTTGACCCAACGTCAAGCCCGGCGCACCCTTAACGAGATCCGGTTTTGCGGATCAGCAGAGAGAAACGACATGGCGATCAAAACGATGCTGAAAAGTGCCGCGCTGGCCTGCCTCATGATTGCAGGCGCTGCTGGAACGGCAGCGGCGCAAACATGTGATACGCAAGAATTCGGGTCGGGTCCCGGCAAGCTGTATCTGGAAGCTGAAACGGAGCTTCTGGTGAACAAGAACGGCGCCGCGGCCGTAGCGATCCTGAACCGGCTCCGTGCGATGGAATTAAATTGCTATGAGCAGGGTGCCGTGTTACGCCTCACGGCGGCTGCCGCTGTGGAGAGCGGGGACTATGCAGGCGCCGTTCGCGCGCTTCAGGACACATTGAACAGCGGCTTGGTCCCTGCGTCAGAGACCGCGCAGACCTATTTCAACATCGCGCAGCTCTATTTGCAGCTGGAAGACAGAGATCAAGCCCTGGAATATATGGATCGTTGGCTTAGTGCTGGTGGACAGCCGACACGCGATAACAAGTGGACGCTGGCTGTGTTGAACCAGCAAGTTGATAACAATCGAGAGTCGCTGCGCTGGGCGCGGGAAGTATTCCAGGCCGACCAACCAAATCCGCCCCGCGAAGTCTTCGATTTCCTGATCTACCTATATGACCAGTTGGGGATGCGCGCTGAAAAAGCCGCCTTGCTGGAACAGTTGCTGGTCCGTAATCCCACCGAACGTCGGATCTGGGACGCGATTGCCGGTGAGTTTTTCCAGGCTGGCAATGAGCGACGCGCCTTTGAAGTGCAGCGCGCCATGTATCTCGGCGGTATTCTGCAGACCGAAGACGAGCTGATGCGGATCGTAAACTTCTACAACACGCTCGACGTGCCTTATGCGGCTGCCCGGACCCTGGAAAAGGAAATGAATGCGGGCCGGATCAGCAAGACCTATGATCGCCTTGAGCTGCTCGCAAACCTTTATCAGGTTGCCCGTGAATTTGAGAAAGCCATTCCGGTGATCGAAGAAGCGGCGCGCATGCGTAATTCCGGCGAAATGTATGAACGTCTTGGCCGCTCCTACGCGGAACTAAAAGACTGGGACAAGACCGAGGAAGCGCTGACCCAGGCCCTGAATGCGGGCGGCGTCAATGATCGCGGTACGATCTGGGTGCTGATTGGCCAGTCACGTTATGAGCGCAACAACCGCGCCGGTGCGCGTGACGCGTTCCGCGAAGCCAATAGCCGCGGTGGCCGCGGTTGGCTCGCCTTCATGACGGCTGAAGAGCGCACAGCACGCGCGCTTGAGTGCTTCGAGATCCAGTCTCCGATACTCGAAATCGATAATGAGAAAAAAGTGTGTGATTCGCTCAGCGCGTTGAGCGCCGAAGACAAGCCTGCCGGGTGTGCTACAGTCGTGGACCGCCTGGCGGCTGCTCAGGTCACTTATGATGAATCGGGCTGCGCGAACGACGCTTAAAGTTCGCGCCGCCCCCACGGGCCAGTGTAGAGTTTGAAAACTCAAACCACCCGTCATTCGACATCTTTCGGATGGCAGGGACACTGGCATGAGGCCGGGGCATCGTCTTAACAGAACCTGCCCTGATGGCCCGTGAGGGACGTATCAGAGAGGCTCCATGTTCCAGTCACCCATTACACGTTTCGTCGTCGGCGCGCCCATTGCCGCCGGGGTCGTCTATGGCTTGTTAAGCTTCATGGGCACAGCCATTGCCGCTGAATATGTTAAGCCAGATTCAATAGAAAGGCCGCCGCTCATTCCGGTCACCCCTCCACCGGAAGAACTGCCGACGCCAGAACCACGGCCCGATCTGATCGATCCTGATATGGTCGCCAGTCCACCGCCAGATCTGCCTCCCTTGTCGTCACCCGATATGGGAGATCCAAAGGTGTTGTGGGTGCCAATAAGCGATCCTTCGGCGGGGTTGCCCGAGGGCGACTTGCGCGATGTGGGGGCGGGCCCGGCTGTCATGCCGGAACGCTCGCCAAAGGCCATCATGGCGCCAAGCCCTGTCATGCCCAATCGCGCCTTGGCCCAAGGTATTTCGGGCACATGCGACGTTCGCTTCAGCCTGACAGCCGCGGGCGCCCCCTTTGATGTGGTCGCGAGCTGCAGCAATGATGTGTTTGAGCGAGAAGCCAGCCGGGCAGTGGAGCGCGCGCGGTTCGTTCCGGAAATCCGCGATGGACAGCAAGTCGAAAGCTATAATCTCGTTTATCCACTTGAGTTTGTGGTCAGCGACTGACGGGCGGGCTTGCGGGCGAGGGGCAGGCGCCTACCTCTCGCCCTATGCCGCCATTGGTTCACCACCCGGCCTATGATGCTGATACCGTGCCCGATGGGCATCGTTTCCCTATGCGGAAATACTCCCTGCTGGCAGCGCGTCTTCGCCAATCGGGCGCGCAGTTCCACACGCCGGACCTGGCGCTTCAGGACACGGTCAGCCGCGTGCATGATGGTGATTATGTAGATGCCGTGTTCCATCAGACTCTTGAGCCCAGGGCCGCGCGGCAGATTGGTTTCGCCATTACGCCGGCGATCACTCGACGATCTCGCGCCGCCGTCGGGGGCACACTGTTGGCGGCCCACCTGGCGCTGGAAAAAGGGTGCGCCATCAATCTGGCGGGCGGAAGTCACCATGCCGGGCCGACCGGTGGTGCCGGGTTCTGCGTGTTCAATGACGCCGCGATAGCTGTGCGTGCGCTGATCGATGCGGGCCGAGTTCGGCGCGCGGCCATCATCGATCTGGATGTGCACCATGGGGACGGGACAGCGCTGGTCTTCGCCGATGATCCCAAGGTGGCCACGCTCAGCATCCATTGTGAGGAAAACTGGCCAAGGGTAAAGCCGCCAAGCTCTATTGATGTCGGCCTGCCGCGTGGCACGGAAGATGAAGCTTATCTGGACGCCCTGGCCCCCGCGCTGGAGCAAATATTGGCGACCCAACCAGATCTGGTCGTCTACAATGCCGGTGTGGACCCCCATCGTGACGATCGATTGGGGCTTCTCGCGCTCAGTGACGCTGGCCTGTTTCGAAGAGATCGCGCTGTTGTGGAGGCGTGCGCCACGCGCGCCATTCCGCTGTGCGGTGTGCTCGGCGGTGGCTACAGCCTTGATGCAGATGCGGTTGCGCGGCGCCACTTACTTCTGGTCCAGGCTGCATCTGAATAGACCGATTGCAATTTGGGTGTGGTTTGCGGCTCATATTCGCTTGAGAGCGTTGCCGAGTCCGTCGATTTTGCGGAATGGCAGATTCCCAATCGATGACTGAGGCCAGGTCGCTTCTCAAACGCGTCTTTGGTTATGACGATTTTCGCGGCCTGCAGGACGTCGTGATCGCCGATACGTTGGCGGGCCGGGATGTGCTCGCAATCTTGCCGACAGGCGGGGGCAAGTCTGTGTGCTATCAGATCCCCGCTTTGATCCGACAGGGGTGCGGATTGGTGGTCTCGCCGCTCATCGCCCTGATGGCAGATCAGGTCGACGCTTTGAAGACACTGGGAGTGCGGGCCGAACGGCTCGACAGCTCCATGGAGCCTGCGACCCGCCGGAACGCTCTGGATGCTGCCCGGCGCGGTGAGATGGATCTGCTCTATGTCTCGCCGGAAGGGTTGGCCTCGCACCTTGGCTCAGCGCTGCAGGATGTGCCGTTGTCACTCATCGCCATTGATGAAGCCCATTGCGTTAGTCAGTGGGGGCACGATTTCCGGCCGGATTACCGCGCTTTGTCCCGATTAAAGGGCATGTTTCCAGGCGTTCCGCGCATAGCTGTCACCGCGACCGCTGACCAGAAAACCCGCGAGGACATTCTCGTCCAACTGGACCTCACAGATCCGGCCGAACATGTGGCAAGCTTTGACCGTCCGAATCTGGCCTTGTCTGCTGAGACCAAGACCGGGGACCGCGCCGGAAGGATCGTTTCTCTGGTGAAGGCGCGCGCCGGGCAGTCTGGCATCATTTACGCGTCCACGCGCGACTCTACCGAAACTCTGGCTGAGGTGCTGTCATCGGCGGGCTGCCCGGCGCTGGCTTACCATGCCGGCCTGGATCCGTCAGTTCGGGAGGCGCGCCAACGCCGCTTCTTGTTGGAAGACGGCCTGACCATGTGCGCGACGGTCGCGTTTGGTATGGGCGTGGATAAGCCCGACGTCCGCTTCGTCATCCATGCAGATGCGCCGAAATCCATTGAAGCCTATTGGCAGGAAGTAGGCCGCGCCGGGCGAGACGGCGACCCCGCCGAAGGCATCGCGCTTTATGGGCCATCCGATCTTCGACGCGCCTTGTCCTGGGCAGCCGATGGCGCCGGGTCAGAGGCAGTGCGCGCGGTGCAGATGACAAAGACCCGGCAGCTGTTTGCGTTTCTCAATGGCCGTGGGTGCCGGCGCCAATCGGTGCGCGCGTATTTTGGCGAAACCGGCGCCGATACGTGTGGTGAATGCGATATCTGCCTTGGTGAGGCGGGAGACGGGTTTGATGCCAGCGAATGGGCGAAAATGGCCACGGCAGCGTGCGCACGCACCGGCCAGCGGGTTGGTCGAGGGCGTTTGATCATCCACCTGCGCGGCGCCGCGAAAGACGATTTCGACCTGACGCTGTCGGAACAATCCACCTATGGAATTGGTGAGGCCCTGCCACCTGCCGGATGGCGCAGCGTGATTGACGAGCTTTTGTTTTCCGGATTGCTGAAGGAGCATGGTGATGCCCTTCGTCCTGTTCTGGGCTTGGGAGATGTAGACCGGGTGAAAGCGTTGTGGCGCGGAGAGGTGTCGGTCTGGCTGCGAAGTGACCCGGCTGCGAAAACCAAAAAGTCATCGGTCCGCAGATCGACGTCAAAAGGTGTATCGGAGGATTTGTCGTCTCGCGACATGTCCCTGTTTGAGGCCTTGCGGGGGTGGCGTCTGGAAACGGCAAAGTCTCGCGGCGTGCCGCCCTATGTGGTGTTCCACGACCGCACGCTGGCCGCCATTGCTGCTGAACGGCCTGGCAATCTGGATGCGCTGCGCGGCATCTCAGGTGTGGGTGAGAAGAAGGTGGATCGGTTCGGTGAGGCCGTCTTGGGCGTGGTGGCTGAGGCAGCTTGAGGCATACCTTGACCGAGGTTCCGCTCATCCCCGCGCAGGCTCATTGATCGGGGGTGGGAGAACAGCCCTGAGCGCGATCCAAGTGAACGCAGCAATACGGGATCAAACAAAGATGCGCAGCCGCAAAACAGGGCGGTTTTTCTGAAACTGCACCCCTGCCTGGGCGTTCTCCGCCTGATTCTGATCCTCCGGATCAAAATCTTGTGCTGCGCACAATCAGCTGCGAATGGTGCCGCGTAGGTGACTTGAACACCTGACCCCCGCATTACGAATGCGATGCTCTACCAGCTGAGCTAACGCGGCACATTCAAGAGCGCTCGTTTACAGAAACGTGCCTGAAACGGCAAGCCTATCGAACAGGACTTAATCAGGTTTTACGTAGTCCACCGGTTGGGCCATGCCGCCTCCCGCTTTTGCCGCGTCAGGCAGGGCGTTTTCTGGTTTCGGAAGGGCCAGCGGTTTGCCGGCCGCCAACTCGCGCGCAAACTGTTCATGGCGTGGATGGACGAGTTCTGCGGCGTCACCAAACGTGTAGACAAGGCGTGACCAGTCGGCTTGTCCAAATTCAAACGCGCCGCCGCGAGGGTCCATGTCTGACCAGTCGGCTTCGCGCGCGGCTGTTGTCGCCATTCGTGCCCAGCGTTCAGCCTCTTCGGTATCGCCATAGCCTTTTAGCGCGCGCTCCATCAGCAGGCTGAGACGCGCGGTGGGTTTTTCTTCAATGAGAAGCGCCAACTCGCGTACGGCATCCACCCAGGTCTTGGCTTCCATGGCGAGTTCAGCCTTCAGGATGCGGCTTTCACGGTGGCCAGGATTGACCGAGATGAGACGTTCCAACCTTTGTCGATCCTGCTCAGTCTTTTCATCGGGGTCCAGCCGTCGGGCAAGTTGAGCAAGCGCAGGGTGCGGGCGAGCTTTCCAGGCAAGTTCTAGCACGCTCTGGGCCGACTTCGCCTTGCCATCCACCATCAGGTGTCGTGCACCCTGCCAGGCGGCGGGGGGGAATCCGGGCGCTGCGCGCAGAGCTTCTGCCAGGGCCTTCTGGGCCGGTTGGCGATGGTCCGGGCCAAGGCTCGTTGCATAGGCAGTCAGCAGGACCGCGCGGCGGCGTGTCAGGTTCTCGCCGGAAATCAGGCCGCGCTTTTCACCAAGAGCCAGCGTTTCAAGTGCAGCTTGCCAGCGCCCTTGATTGACCTGCAAATCAAATAGGGAGTTGAACGGCCACTCTGCGCCGGATTTCAGCTCCAGTGCAGTGCGCGCCCGTGTCTCGGCAACGCCAGTGTCGCCGCGTTCAAGCGCTGCGGCGGCGGCTCCACGAAGGCCCGCCAATTGACCGCCGGGCAGCCTGACAAGCTGGCCCCAGGCGCGTTCGGCCTCGCTCCAGTCTTCGCCGGCTTCGGCGGCGCGCGCTTCCAGGAGAAGTTTCAACCGGTCATCTTCGGCGAATCGAGACGCCTTCTTGGCAAGCTTCAAAGCGGCTTTGGCATCGCCGGCTTCGGCTGCCAGCAGGCCTTCAGTGAGTGCTTTGTTGGCTTTCTTGACCTTCGAGTCGCGCCGGGCACGCCCGATGGTCCAAGGCATGGCGAGGGTACCCCAGATCAGCCACCAGGCCGCAGCCAGCAGCGCGCCAAGGCCAAGCGCCAGCAAAATGGCAAGGCCGAGCGGAAGGCTCGTCTCAGCGCCGGGCAAATTGAGTGCCACCGTGCCGGGCAGGGTGGTGAGCCACCAGCCAAGCCCGCCAAACAGGACGATGGCGAGGCCAATCACAATCAAAGTCGACGTGCGCATCATGATCCCCTTGCGCTAGCGGTCTTCGGCCATCAGGTCGAGTCGCAGCGAATCCAGCACGCTTTCAAGCGTCTGGCGCGCTTCGGCTGCGGATATCCAGTCTGCCAATGCGGCCTTGGCGGGCTTGCTGGTGTTATCAAGCGTCCTCAAGGCGGACAGTGCAGCATCCAGGTCGCGTCTCGCCATAGCCGCTTCTGCAGTTTCGAGAGCCGCATAGGCGCTTTCGGCGGCCGGATCACGCACCTGCAAAGCGTCTCCGAAGATGCGGCCCGCAGCGCCCAATACACCTGAGGACGCTGCGTCAGGAACCAACGCTGCTCTGGTGGCCTCTACAACATCGGGAAATGTAGTGCTGAGCTCGGCGCGCGTCGGAGCGCCGTCCAGGGCGAACGGTTCGAGTTGCTCAAGGCGTCGATCATCTGGGCGGGACCGGTTCAGCGCGGCCAGGGCAGGGGCAAACCCATCCCCCCGGCGCGCGGCGGCATCGATGGAGGCCAGGGCGATGGCCGCGTCAGCCCGGGCATCGGCTTCAGCGCCCGCAGTTTCTGCCTGGCGCGTCATGTTTCTAGAGAGGTTTTCAATCCGGCTTTCCAGATCCGATAGACCATTCTTGATAAACAAGATTTCGGCGGACAAGGCGTCTACCGCGTCCTGGCCGACCGAATCTGTTGTGTTTTCGCCCTCCATCGCATCCAGCCTCTGCGATAGCGTATCGATGGCGGCCAAGGCGGGTGTGATGTCTCCATCGCTTGTCGATTCAGATTTGGTCGGGCGATTTTCCAGAGCGACAATACGCTCGGCCAGATCATTCAGATCCGCGCTGGTGTCGGCTTCAGACATCACTTCCAAACGTGTTTCCAGATCGCCGAGATCATCTTCCAGTGCTGTGATTGTGGCATCTATCTGACTGGTGAGCGTTTCCAAGCGCGTGTCTGGCTCTGCCGCCGGTGTTGAGGCAGTTGGTGACAGATATTGCGTCGCGCCGTAGCCGAGCGCTCCACCGCTCAAGGCGGCAAACAGCGCCAGGATAAGACTGGAGAACCAGCCTGGCCCGCTGCGCGCGCGCGCCTTTTCTGGTTCAGCCTCGCGGAACTCGGCATCGATCGGATCCTCCAAGACGGCTTCTATAGGGTCTGCGTCGTCGGGGGGCGGCTTGGTCGTCATGTGGGACCATATACGGAGCGTCGGCCTGGCCCGGAAGGGGAAGATTCAGATGATCTCCGCCAGCGCCGTCAAAAGTGCGTCTTCATTCGGCGATTCTGCGATGGATATGGCCGCCCAGTCGCGTCTGGTCAGAGGCCGGGCAGCATTTTCAGAGACTACGACAAGGCTTATGGCCGAGGTGTTCTGGTCGCTGAGTGCAGCATCCGCTGCAGCCGCGCCCTTGGCCGAGTGGACCAGGAGAACGCCAGAGTCTACGTCGCTGAGTACGGCGCGTGCTTTTGCTGAGAATTTGGCGGCCGGTACCGTTCGGTAAAGCGGCGCAAACACCACGTCGAACCCACTATGGCGAAGCCCTTCGGCAAGTTGGCCAGCCGCGTCTACATTGGCGACATGGAAAAGTGGCCCATCTTTCGGGTCTGCATGATCGGCGATGAAAGCGCGAAGCGTGTCGGAGTCGCCATGGGCGGTTCGCACACACGAAAAACCGGCTCGTTTGGCGGCGAGTTCCGTCGCCGGGCCGACACACCAGGCCGTTATGTCCGCAGCGCCAAAACGGGCGGCATGGAAACGAACGCCGTTGGCGCTCGTAAAGACCAAACCGGCGGCCGTCTCCATGTTGAGACCGTCATCAAGTGCCATGGCGTCGAGCGCCAGCATTGGGCTAAGCACAGGCCGCAGGCCCATTTCACGCACTCGCTGAGCAGTTTCGCCCGCCCCCGGCTCAGCGCGGGTGATGATGACGGGAATGACCTCAGTCATCTGAGAAGGCCGGAAGGTTGCCGCCGGCTGCGTCGCGGATGGTTTGTCCGACGTCTTCGCCAAGCTGTTTCAAAAGCTCGTCATCGGCATCGAGATCCGTGCCGCCCTGGGCGCGCCAGGTTTCGCCGCCGTCGGGGCGTATCACTTCGCAGACCAGGTTAAGCTGGTCGTCGCGGCGGAACAGGTGGGCAGCGATCGGTGTCCTGCAGCTGCCGTCAAGGGCCTTCAGAACGGCGCGTTCTGCGATGGCAGCTTGTCGTGTTTCATGGTGTTCAATCTTTTTGAACGCATCCAACACGGCCTGGGGCAAGCTGCCAGCGCAGGCCGTGCACCCGATGATGCCCTGGGCGGGCGCAGGAAGCATCTCGTCCAAAGGGATTGGTTTCGCGAGGCCTGCATTTCCAAGGCGCGTCAAGCCCGCCATGGCCAGATAGGTGGCATCCGCCTCGCCGCGTTCCAGCTTGGCAAGCCGGGTCTGAACATTGCCGCGAAACGTGCTTACATTGATGTCTGGTCGGGCTCTCAGTGTCTGGGCTTCGCGGCGCAGGCTTGCCGTACCAACAACGCCGCCAGAGGGTAGGTCTGCCAGGGTTTCTGCTGTCGCGCTGAGCCAGCCTTCACGCGCGTCCGATCGTTCAGGAATGCAGATGAATGTCTGCCCATCTGGCAAGACGGCGGGTACATCCTTTAGCGAATGCACGGCGAAATCGATTTCGCTATCCGCCAACGCCCGGTCGAGTTCCTTCGTGAACAGGCCTTTGCCGCCAGCATTGATCAATCGCTCTGTGGTCAGCTTATCGCCTGACGTGGTGAACTTCACGATCCGGCAATCGACTGCGCCATTCGAGACGTGCGTCAGGCGGGCGGCCATTTCCTCGGCCTGTGCGAGGGCGAGGGGCGAGGCACGTGTGCCAAGACGAAGGGTATAAGGTGTTTCAGCCATGGGTGTGGCCTAGCCCCGGCCTTCCGATTTGGAAAGGGGGGTGGACGGCGACGGATCGGATGCGTCCGCCGAGCGCGCCAGCCAGTGTTCCGCGGTCTTCAGATCGTCTTCGGTGTTGATGTTGAAGAATGGGTCGATCTCTCCATCCTTTGCAGCTGGATAAGGCGTGTGAGCCGCGGTGAAATATTCGACCAGATCAACC
This sequence comes from Pseudomonadota bacterium, assembly GCA_039815055.1. Lineage (GTDB taxonomy): Bacteria > Pseudomonadota > Alphaproteobacteria > Caulobacterales > Hyphomonadaceae > UBA5336. Next base: position 46,602 of record JBCCAA010000012.1, read on the forward strand.
ATGGAATCGAGCATTGGGTCGTCCCTCCACAATTTGTGGAGCGCTCGGTCATCTTCCGTTCGCCACAGGCTGAAAAGTGGCTGCCAAAACGGGTCCTGAACCACAGCGGCCGCGAACCTGTCTTGCCCTTCCATGTCCCCCAAGAGCCTGCACATCAGGTCAAGAGGCAGGAACGGGGTATTGCAGGCGACGGTCAAAACACACGGCGCACCGAGTGAAAAAGCCCAAATCAACGCGGTGCGAACGCCGGCCTGGGGACCGCGATCGTTCCAGATATACGGTTCGGGAAGAAGAGTGATATCGGGATGGTTGTCAGTGATATGATCCACAAGCGGCCCGAAGGTTACATTGACCCCCATCGGTCCGCACTGGGGTTGGAGACGTTCAATGACGTGATCTATAACCACTCGCCCAGCCATCGGCGCCATGGCGTTCTGGTCATCCCCAAACTGCCGGGAATTGCCTCCCGCCAGGATGACCGCAGGTACGGAATTTGGATAGATCATTGGCGAAAGCTAAGATAAGACGGCTCGCAATGAAACTGAACTCCGCACCTGATGCACGTTCCGATCCTGCCAGACCGTTGGTCGACACGTTCGGGCGCCAGATCACCTATCTTCGCCTGTCTGTCACAGACCGCTGCGACCTGCGCTGCACGTACTGCATGGCGGAGAAAATGGAATTCCTGCCGCGCAAGGACCTGCTAACGCTTGAGGAGCTTGAACGTCTTTGCGGCACTTTTATCGAACGCGGTGTTCGCAAGATCCGTATCACCGGCGGAGAGCCGCTGGTTCGCCAGGGCATTATTGGCTTGTTTGAGACGCTCGGTGAGCGACTTGGCCAGGGCCTTGATGAGCTGACCTTGACAACAAACGCCACTCAACTGTCAAAGTATGCAGAGCCGCTTTACCGGGCCGGCGTGCGGCGTGTGAACATCTCTCTGGATAGCTTGAACCCGAACACTTTTGAGACAATCGCCCGGCGCGCCCAATTGCCCGCGGTGCTGGAAGGCATCGATGCGGCGCTTGCAGCGGGGCTGAAGGTCAAACTCAACACCGTGGCGCTGAAACATGAAAACGCTGATGAAATCCCGGACATGGTGTCGTGGGCCCATGATAAAGGCATCGACGTTACCTTGATCGAAGTCATGCCACTGGGTGAGACAGGGGAAGACCGGTTTGACCAGTACATTCCGCTGCCCATGATCCGGGAACGGCTGGAACAGCATTTCACCCTGGTGGACGAAGACCGCGCAGATCGTCTTGGCGGACCTGCGCGATTTGTTCGAGTGGCGGAGACCGACCAACGGATTGGCTTCATCACACCGCTGACCAATAATTTCTGTGCCGGGTGCAACCGTGTTCGCGTTACCTGCACGGGACGCATTTACATGTGCCTGGGGCAGGATGACCATATCGACCTGCGCTCGGTCATGCGAGACGGCGAGCCAGGGGAAGCCGGTCTGCATACCGCGCTGGAACAGGCCATGGGTGCGAAACCCGAAAAACATGATTTCCGGATTGAGCGGCGCGGCGACGCACCGGCCCTGCCGCGCCATATGTCCACGACAGGTGGCTAAGCCTATGCGGATTGCGGTGGAATATTTTGGCAAGCTGGGCGACTTTGCGGGTGCTGAGGATGGCGCGCTGGACCTGCCTGTGGGTGTGTCGGACACGGCTGCACTGCGAGCGTGGCTGGATGAGGTGCGCGGCTTCAACGGTGCCTTGTTGCACTGCTCTGTTCAGATTGCGGTGGGCGATGAGATTCGCCGCGGCCCCTTCGCCTTATCTGAGGGGGATATCGTCGCCTTTTTGCCACCCGTTGGGGGTGGGTGATGACAATTCGGCTCGTCGATCTGTCTTTTGATCCGGGCGCTGAGCTTTCGGCCTTTTCCACCAGAGCGGTTGGTGCGGGCGGGGTCGTCAGTTTTTCCGGGCATGTACGCCCCCAAAGCACCGATGGCACCGTCCAGTCTCTAATGCTTCAAATTCACCCTGTCCTCACACTGGCTGGGATGCAGACTGCTGAACGGGAGGCGATAGCACGTTGGTCGCTCATCGATTCGGAGATCATACACCGGCATGGGGATATCGGTGCCAGTGAGGCCATTGTTTTCGTGGCCACGGCCAGCGCCCATCGCCGCGCGGCCTTTGAAGCCGCTGACTTCCTGATGGACTATCTCAAGACAAAAGCTGTGTTCTGGAAGAAAGAAGCTGGTCCAGGTGGCGAGCGCTGGATCGAACCACGCGAAGACGACTATGCTGATGCAGAGCGCTGGATTTAAAGGAGGTGGCCATGGCCGGTATCGATGAGGGCCGCACATTTAAACCCGTGCGCATTGCTATTCTCGTGATCAGCGACACGCGAACCTTCGAAACGGATAAATCCGGGACGAGGCTGGAAGAGGGATTGCTGGAGGCTGGGCACATGCTTGCGGACCGGAAAATTGTACGCGACGACGTACCCACAATCTGCGAAACCGTCGAAGCTTGGCTTGATGACCTGGAAGTGGACGTCGTGATAACGTCCGGCGGCACAGGCCTGACCGGGCGCGACGTGACCCCAGAGGCGATTACCCCTCTGTTCGACAAGGTTATTGAGGGGTTTGCCATCCTGTTCCACCAGATCAGCATGACCACCGTTGGAACATCGACCATTGCATCGCGCGCGGTCGCGGGCCTGGCGCGCGGCACGTTCGTGTTTTGCCTGCCGGGCTCTCCCGGCGCCGTGAAAGACGGTTGGGATGGTATCATCCGTGACCAGCTCGACAGTCGCCACCGGCCTTGTAATCTGGTCGAACTGATGCCGCGATTGAATGAGTCCTAGGCCATGGGCGATGAGCTGAGCCATATTGGCCCGGATGGCCGCGCACGCATGGTGGATGTGGGCGACAAGGACGTGACCACCCGCACGGCGGTCGCAGAGGGTCGCGTCCAGATGGGCGCTAAGGCGTTTCGTTTGGCCGCCGATGGCAGCGCCAAAAAGGGTGACCCGAAAGCCATCGCCGAGCTTGCCGGTATTATGGCGGCGAAACGGACATCCGATCTTATCCCTCTTTGCCATCCGCTACCGCTTACCAGTGTAAAGGTGGAGGTGATGCCAGAGCCGGACACGCAGTCCATGCACGTCACCGCGCGTGTGACAACCGACGGTAAGACGGGTGTGGAAATGGAAGCGCTAACCGCCGTTAGCGGGGCCTGCCTGACCCTCTATGACATGCTGAAAGCGGTGGATAGAGCGATGACCATTTCTGGCATTCAGCTGCTGGAAAAAACCGGCGGCGAGTCTGGTGACTTCCACCGCGGCGAGGGTTGAAATGACCGCGAAAATGATTTCGGTCGATGAGGCTTGGTCAATCGTCGGCGCTCATGCGGTCAATACCGCCGTGGAGACCGTGCCACTTCGGGAGGCCGTTGGGCGAACTCTTGCCTTGCCGATCATAGCGCAGCTCACTCAGCCGCCGCTGACGGTTTCCGCGATGGATGGCTATGGCGTGATGTACAGCGATGTGGAGGCGGGCGGCGCAGATCTTGTGGTGATCGGTGAAGCCCCGGCAGGGCGTCTGTTTCCGGGGCGTGTCACCACGGGGCAAGCGGTCCGAATTTTTACCGGCGGCGCCTTACCGGACGGCGCAGATCATGTCGTCATTCAAGAGCACGTCCATCGCAGCGGCGATTTGATTCATATTCCTGAGGCTGAGGCTGGGCCAAAGCATGTGCGAAAGGCGGGTATAGACTTTCATCAAGGCGATGAACTTCTGGCCGCCGGTGTGACGCTGGGTCCCGCGCAAATAGCCATAGCGGCCGCGGGCAACCATGCGCAAGTGTCTGTGCATCGTCGGCCACGCATCGCGCTGATCGCCAATGGCGACGAATTGAAACCGGCGGGCAGCACGCTTGGTCCCGGTGAAATCATCGCGTCCAATGGCTATGGCTTGGCCGCCCTGATTGAAAGCTGGGGCGGTGAGGCGATGGACCTTGGCATCGCACCCGATCATCCGGCAGCCATCGATGAGATGATCGACAGTGCGAAGGGCGCCGACATCATCCTTCCCGTCGGTGGCGCGTCGGTGGGCGATCATGATCACATGCGCAGCGTGTTTTCTGCGCGTGGGCTGGACATGGTGTTTGAGAAAGTTGCCGTAAAACCCGGCAAGCCGACCTGGTTCGGGAAGCTGGACGCGGCTTTGGTTCTGGGGCTGCCGGGCAATCCCGCTTCGGCCTGGGTGTGTGCGCACTTGTTTCTGAAGCCATTGATGGCGCGCCGTAACACGCTGGTAGAGACGTCGCAGCTTTCAGGCCCCGTTCCCAGCAATGGCCCACGTGAGAGTTTTCTGCGTGCCCGGCGCAGCCGTGACGGCGTGACGGCAGTGGCCAATCAGGACAGCTCTTTGCTGACCCCATTTCTGACGTCCAATGTTCTCATCCGGCGCCGTCCCCACGCGCCGGCGGCAGCTTTGGGTGACATGGTAGAGGTGGTGGCCCTGGGCTGATCTACCCGCGAGCCGGAGAAGATCAGTCTCTCGGCCCACTCGGCCGCGTTGCGATGAACAGGCCGGACGCGCTCAAGATCACCGCTTGCGTGATCACCGTCCACATCGGCGCGCCGAGTAACCAGCTTAAAGGCGGCATCACCGCCATGACGGAGAGGGAGACGAGTTTCGTTGGCGTGGAAATCGCGCCATGCTCATTCCAATTGGTGATCAGTGGCCCAAACCGTTTATGCCCCATGATCCAGGCATGAAGACGCGGCGAGGAGCGCGCAAATGCAAAGGCGGCCAACAACAGGAACGGCGTCGTCGGCAACAGCGGCAGGGCAACGCCCGCAAACGCCAGCGCGACGCAGACCCCACCAAAAGTGATCCAC
>JBCCAA010000156.1:0-2525 GCA_039815055.1 Pseudomonadota bacterium
CAGAGACATGAGTAAAATTTATCCATCGCTATACAAAGGCGAGAGTGTATTTGCACCGACGCTGCGCGATCAGCAAGGTCTGTCGGATCAGGCCTTCCGGGATCTGCAGGAACAATTCAACCCCGATGCTCAGGCTGGCAACAACCAGTCCAATGAAGGCCGCAGCGGTGATCAGGGTCGTGGCGAGCAACATGAAGGTCAGGGCGCTGGCCGTGGCAACCAGCAGAGTGACAGCCAGGGCAATCAAAGCGCGCAAGGCCGATCGTCACAAGAAAGCCTTGCCGATCGACAGCAAGCTTTGCGCCAGGAACTGGAGCGTCAGCGCCGCAACCTTCCGGGCGCCGGAACCGAAGGCGGCGATGCCGCGCGGCGAGCGCTGGAAGATGCAGACCAGGCCATGACCGGTGCGGAAGAGGCGCTGCGACAGGACGATCTGGCCGAAGCCATTGATCGACAGGCGGAAGCCATGGAAGCGCTGCGCGAAGGCATGCGAGAGCTGGGCGAAGCGATGGCTGAAAATCAGCAAAACCAGCAAAATGGCCAAGGTCAGGCCCGTGGCCAGTTCAGCGGCGAGGAAAGCCAGGATCCTCTTGGCCGCAACCGCAACGGTGGAGCGCAGATCGGCGATGATCGTGGCACTATACCTGACGGCGACGTCTATCGCCGTGCGTTAGAGCTGGTGGATGAGATACGCAAAAAGTCCGGCGATGCAGAGCGATCAGAGCTGGAGCGAAATTATTTCGAACGGCTTCTCGATCGGTTCTAAAGCGTTTTACATTTCATCTGGGGCAGATCCCGCTGCTTTGACGGCTCCAGCATGCGGTGGTCTTGAAGAGGTCAAAGACGTCACCAAGTGGGTCTGATACGGCCCGAAATGATCTCTCATAGATGCGCCTCCGGTGGGATTTAAGCTTGGAGAATACCATTTCGCTTGGATTACGATCTGGGCTTTGGTCCGGTTCCTGTCGCACGCTACGCGCGTGTCCGTTCAAGAAGGTCGAAGGATTAGGGTTTGCCCATGATCCATCTTCGGGAGGACGTGAATAAGGAACATGTTCTGGTGAGATTGCCTGTTCGACTCACACCAAGCGCCAAACGCTCGAGCGTCTCAAAAAAGACCGGGAACGAAGCTTTGCGCGTTACCGGGTAAGCTGGTGCAGCGACTGCGCGCCGCAAAGATGAAATGGTCTGCCGTTGGCTGTGCTGCGCTTGACGGGCTATTGGCCAAGGAGCTTTTGCAATGCAGCCCGCCCTTGATCGACAAACTCTGTGTAGGTTGCCAGAGGTGCTTCAAGCCCGGGGACCGTCCGAGCGAGTTGCGGTGCCAGAATGTACAGAGCGGCCGCAACCACCGCCAAAATGACAGACAGCCGAAGGCCGCGGCGAAACTTGCCCTTTGTCTCTTTTTGGGTAGCAACACGGCTTCCATCGCGCGCCGCAGCAGCCTCGGCTGTGCCCTCGTTCTGCGCTTCAATCTGATGATCAACGTCTTCCACTTGCGGCAGAAGGTTCGCACGTGTGCCCAAGGCAATTTCGGGCTCCAGTGCTTCTGGCGCCTCCGGGTCCGGGCGCTGCACCAAATCTGACACCGGCTCTTCTGAGGCCTCGTCAAATCCACGCAGACGTGCCATGCGCGCCTTGGCCTCTCTCGAGCGGCGTTCCAGCTCTTGGGTCTCGCCAAAGCCGAGATCCGATTGCATCTCAAGCCCTCCGGCCATATCGGCCTCGCGCGCGCGGGTTTCAAGCTCGGCTTCTTCCTTCAGAACACTTGTGACGTCCTCTGGCAGATCTCGGCGTGCAGCGACCGGTGTTGGGTCCTCATCTTCGTCATCCCCCGGATCCGTGGTGGCTTGCGCTTCATACTCAGGTGCCGCCGCGTCCTCATAGTCTGGCTGATGGTCAGGCTCATCTTCGGCGGAAGGCTCCGGCTGTTCCTCCCACGCGTCGTCGAATGTATCATCCTCGACATTTTCTTCTGGTGCTTCAGGATCGAAGGACGGTTGGTATTCAGGATGGTTCGGGTGAACCTGAAACCACGTGTCTCCACACGCCGAACACTGAACATCTCTACCAGTTTCCGGGATGACCTCGTCCGGAACCTCATATTGTGCTGCACAATTTGGGCAAGTCAGCTTCATTTTGCCACCTGTCACATGATGCCTGATTGACGCCCAGGCTTTTGAAAACCTCAATATAATAAGGTGTAGCGCTCGAAAACCCAACGGGCAAAGCAAATTGGGACCTTGTCAAAACTATGATTTGAACTGTGGCGTTGCACCTTCTTCGCCCATCGGGCATGAACACGGTCGGGGGGTGCCATGTGGAGCCGGCCGTCAGCTCGTTCTTCTCCAGAAGGACGCAGTCGGTCCAGCCGGCGAGGGCGAGGTGATAGAGCGACGAGGCCCCCACGGCGCCGCCGCCGATGATCACGACGCGGGCGGTTGTCGGAAAGTCTGCCAAGGCGGCCTCCTTCAGTCGAGCGCGAGACGGGCGGCGAGCCCGCCGAAGACGAGAGCGGAAAAACG
>JBCCAA010000065.1:0-15864 GCA_039815055.1 Pseudomonadota bacterium
GATGCAAGTGCCTGAAATTCCGGCCCCAGTTGAATACATGATGCGGCGAACACCAGATGAGAGCGGATACATTGCCGGCGTGCCGCGCAGATGGTGGGACACGCGCCAAAGCTGGGTTTACGGGCGTCTGGGTGACATTCCGGACGGCGTGGTGTTGGTAGATGCGGTCGACCTCTTCTGCGACCACACCACTTGCCGCGCTGCAGAGGGCGATATTTTTCTCTATTTCGACCAAAATCATCTCAGCCCCGCAGGCCAAGACCGGGTCGCTCGCCACGTCTTGCAGCAGGTCGATCAAGGATTTGGACGCGAAGTATCTTCCCAAATCACGCCGTGAACTCTAAACACACTTCGCGGTTCGCGGACGTGGTGAAATTGGTAAACACAACGGACTTAAAATCCGTCGGCCCGAATGGGCCTTGCCGGTTCAAGCCCGGCCGTCCGCACCATTCGCAGCCGGTTGTGCGCAGCACAAGAATTTGATCCAGGGGATCTAAATTAGGCGGAGAATGCCCCGGCAGGGGCCCTATTTCAGAAAGACCGACCTGTTTCGCGGATGCGCATTCCTGTTTGTCCCCGCTTCGGCTTCGCGATGGACGGCACTCAGGGCTGCCGCGACACGGCACGCCCCCATGCCAAGATCAGCGTTTGGCATTCCACACTTCGATCACTACCTTTGCCGCGAGCCATACCCGCGAGCCCCATATGACCGATATGCCACCCGCCGATGTGAACTACACATTCTCACCGACCGAACTTGAACAGCTAAAGTCATTTGGCGAGGTGCGCCACCATGAAAAGGGCACCTCGCTCATCAATGAAGGCGATGCCCAGATCGACATGCTGGTTACGCTGTCCGGCCAGACCGACATCATTGTCGAGACCGCCGAAGGCGCAAAACGTGTCGGCTATATGGAAACTGGCCAGTTTGCAGGCGATCTTGGCGTTCTGACCGGCCAGAAAGCCCTCGCGCGCACGGAAATGGGTGAGACCGGCGACGTCTTGCACATCACCTATGCAAACTTCCAGAAACTGCTCGTCGAAAACTCGGCGCTGTCAGACGTTTTTGTCCGCACTCTGACGGCACGGCGCGAGTTTGGTCGAGCACGCGGCGTTTCCGCCGTCTTGATCATTGGCGATGCCCAGGATCGAACGGTCTTCGCCGCGCGCGACCTGATGACCAAACACGCCATTCCCCACAGCTGGCTGGCACCTGACACAGATGACCTGGCCCAGCGGATCATGGAAGCTCGCGGGATCACCAAAGGCGACCTGCCGGTCGTTGTTCATGGTGCGTCCGGCCTCATCAAGAGGCCCACAATTGAAGACCTATCGAAGACGTTCGGTCTGGATCTATTGCCCGATGGTGCGTGCGCGGATGTGGTTATCGTAGGGGCAGGCCCTGCAGGTCTGGCGGCATCGGTTTACGCCGCCAGTGAAGGCTTGTCTGTGCTAACATTGGACACGCAAGGCCCCGGGGGGCAGGCCGGCACATCCTCCAAGATCGAAAATTATCTCGGCTTCCCCATGGGCGTATCGGGCCGCGAGCTGGCAGAGCGTGCCAGCGTGCAGGCGCAGAAGTTCGGCGTGCGACTTGGCAGCCCGGCCCACGCCACAGAATTGAACAAAGACGGCGAGGATTACTGCTTGTCTCTGAAAGATGGCCGGAAACTCAAGGCCCGCGCTGTGGTGATCGCCACCGGCGCGCAATATCGCCGCTTGCCCATTGAAAACCTCGAACACTTTGAAGGTCGTGGCATTTATTACGGTGCTACACCCATGGAGGCACAGCTGTGTGGTGGGCAGGAGGTGGCCGTTGTCGGCGCTGGCAATTCTGCCGGTCAGGGCGCGGTATTCCTGTCCCAAACAGCCAAGGCGGTGCATGTGGTCTACCGCCGGGCCGATATCCGCGAGACCATGTCGGAGTATCTGGTGCGCCGTCTGGAAGAGACGCCCAACATCCACCTTCACCCATCAGCGGAAATGAAAGCGCTGCATGGCGTGGCAGGCGCGGACCCCATGGACGACCGCCTGACCGCGGTGACATGGTCAAAGCCGGATTGCGACGAAACCTGTGAAGTTGGTTTCGCCTTCCTGTTCATTGGCGCAGCGCCGTTCACACAATGGCTGCCGGACAATATGTGCCGTGACACCCGCGGCTTTCTGAAGACCGGCCCGGAAATCGGTCCGGCAGAACTGGTGCGCGCTGGCTGGGCCCTCGACCGTATGCCCAGCACGTTCGAGACCTGCTGGCCAAGAGTCTATGCGGTGGGCGACGTGCGCACAGGGTCCGTGAAACGCGTAGCCAGCGCCGTGGGCGAAGGCTCGGTGGTGGTCAGTGATATTCACAAGGCGCTGAGCGAGTCCTGAGCGTTTTCGACCTGAACTCACATATCGCTAAAGCTGGTCGGTTTTGCGCAAGCTGAACGTTGTGCGTGCCCATGCCAAGATCGCCAGACACGATCCAATCGCGGCCAGCACAAATTTGGCAGGTGTCAGGATGGACTTTAGCCACAACACGCTCGTATCGCCCGCGAGAGCAATGATCTGGACGATGTTCTCGGAAATATCGACAGCGGCCGCACCGAGGATGGGGACCGCCAGCATCACTCCATGCTGACCGCCATATCGAATGCAAACCCCGGCAACGAACAGTCCGTACGAAAGCGGATAGACCATGTCGACACCCGCCGAGAGGTAGAGGTGGACCCCCACGGCATTCGGACGGCTTTTCAGCAGCATCAACGCTTCTTCAGCGGCAGCGCCCGTCAATTGGAAGTCCAAAAGCGTGCCTCCGGTGCCCGGCACGAAGAAGACATGGATCACCAGATGACACGCAATCATGATCGCGCCGGTGATCGCAAGAACCGGGATCGTGCCGAGACGCCGGCGCATCATCGCGTGCCCCCCTCGATCAGCTCCGGCTCGACCCCGACATCGCGCATGAGCTTGCAGATTTCGGTTTCGGCCCAGTCCAACAGTTCATTGTTTGCCGAGCGCGCCACGATCTGAACGCCGCTGTCTTCAAGAGACCGGAACCAGGGATAAGAGCCGAATCCCACCGCCGGCATAGTGTCTGCCAGCGTCCCCAACGCTTCGGCGACATCGCCTTCGCGCAGGCCCTTTCCGCGCACGGTCACCGAACCGATGACATGCCCGCCTTCCAACCTGTGTGCTACATCCTCCAACATGCCGCGGGCGATGACGGGCACGCCAGCCAGGGTGAAGACATTGCCGATCTGGAAGCCCGGCGCGCCAGAGACCGGATTCTTGATCAAGCTGGCGCCGTCTGGAATGCGCGCCATGCGTTGTCGCGCTTCGGTAAATTCCGTGTCCATTTCGGCATATCGTGCTGTCAGGAACGCCATCACTTCAGGATGTTTGCTGATACCCACCCCAAATGCCGCCGCGATTGCATCAGCCGTGATGTCATCATGGGTCGGGCCTATGCCGCCGGTTGTGAAGACGTAGGTAAATCGGCCGCGCAGTTCATTGACCGCCGCAACGATAGCATCTTGCTCGTCGCTCACGATACGTGCCTCCGTCACCGGAATACCAATGGGCGCCAGGAAGTCGGCGATCTGCTGAAGATTGATGTCGCGCGTACGTCCGGAGAGCAGTTCGTCTCCGATGAGGACAATTGCTGCGGTGGGTTGGGCGGTCATGGAGGCTGTGATGCGCCCGCAAAGGCCCATAGGCAAGTCTGGACCTTGCTCGCAAGCCATGTCACCGGGTCACCATGCTGTTACCACCCCTCATCCCGGCCAAGCTTGTGAAACGCTACAAACGCTTCCTCGCTGACGTCGTTCTCGACGGCACTGGCGAGGCGGTAACCGCACATTGCCCCAATCCAGGTTCGATGATGGGACTCAAAGCACCGGGCAGCCGGGTTTGGCTGTCCACATCAGACAATCCCAAGCGAAAGCTGAAACACACGCTGGAACTGATTGAAGCCGATGGCGGGCTGGTGGCGATCAATACAAACAACCCCAACATCTTGGCGGAAGAGGCCATCCGTGCGGGGACCGTTCCTGAACTTTCAGCCTTCGATGAGCTGAAGCGGGAGGTGAAATACGCAGAACGCTCCCGCGTCGATATCCTGCTTGAAACCGCGGGCCAAAAAACCTTTGTTGAGGTGAAAAATTGCCACCTCATGCGCAATCCCGGCCTGGCGGAGTTTCCCGACAGCGTCACCGCCCGTGGCGCCAAACACCTGGTCGACCTGGCGGGCGAAGTTGCCGCGGGTCACCGCGCTTTCATGTTGTTCATCATCCAGCGCTCAGATTGTACGCGGTTCGCCACAGCGCCCGACCTGGATCCCACCTATCATGCCGGGCTGGAGGTTGCTGCGGCAACCGGGGTGGAAGTTCTGGTCCATGACTGTCATATCTCCACTCAAGAGATCACGTTGCGTGGAGCCCTGCCCTGGGTACCCGCACAAACCGAGGCACGCACGCAATGAACGTTGTCGACCATGACCTGATGCCCATGCGGACGGGTGAAATCCGCATCCATGGCGAAGAAGGCTTTGAGGGCATGCGCAAGGCTGGCCGACTGGTGGCCGATTGCCTGGACATGCTGGTGGGGAAAGTGAAGCCCGGCGTTACGACCGGCGCGTTGGACGATCTGATCCGCGAGTTCGTGTTCGACCATGGCGCGCTGTCGGCAACGATTGGCTATCGCGGCTATCGCCATGCGTCGTGCATTTCGCTGAATCATGTAATCTGCCACGGCATCCCGGGCACGCGGGTGCTGAAGGATGGCGACATCATGAACATTGATGTGACGCTGATCGTCGATGGCTGGCATGGCGACCATAGCCGCATGTACGCTGCCGGCACGCCCAAGCGCAAAGCCGAACGGCTTATGGACCTGACTTATGATGCCATGATGGCCGGGATCGATGCGATCAAGCCCGGAGCGTATCTGGGCGACATTGGCGCGGCGATCGCGGCGATTGCCCGCAAGAACCGCCTGGCCGTGGTGGAAGACTTCTGTGGCCATGGCCTTGGGCGCCTCTTCCATGACGAGCCCAATGTGGTGCACACGGCCAAGGCAGGCACAGGGCCTGAGCTTAAGCCAGGCATGTTCTTCACCGTCGAGCCGATGCTGAACCTTGGCCGCAAAGACGCAGCGATCCTGTCCGATGGCTGGACGGCGGTGACCCGTGACCGTCAACTCTCTGCCCAATTCGAACACTCTGTTGGCGTAACGGATGACGGCGTCGAGATTTTCACATCGAGCGCAAAAGGGTTGCACACACCGCACACATTGGGGCGCGAGACCTGAGCGACACCAAACCCCACTGGCAGGGCCACAGGGACCGGCTGCGCGGTAAGCTGCTCCAACGCGGACCCGGCGCGCTGGACGATTATGAGCTGCTCGAGGCAATGCTGTTCGCCTTCATTCCGCGACGGGATGTGAAACCCATCGCCAAGGTCCTCTTGAAGCGTTTTGGGTCTCTGTCGGCCGTGCTGTCATCTGATGCCAAGGATTTGAGAAGCATTGAAGGCATTGGCGATTCCGCCTCAGCTTATCTCAAAGCCGTGCAGGAACTTCACATGCGAGCTGCGCGCGAAGAGATTGCAGCGCGTCCGGTGATTTCCTCATGGAATGCGCTTCTCTCATACGTCCGGCTCGCGCTGCAGCACGAAGACCGCGAGCAGTTTCGAGTGATTTTCCTGGACCGTAAGAACCAACTGATCGCCGATGAGATTATGAGCCATGGCACAGTCGACCACGCCCCGGTCTACCCTCGCGAAATCGCCCGCCGGGCCCTGGAACTGGCCGCCTCGTCCCTGGTGCTCGTCCACAATCACCCGTCCGGTGACACCACACCGTCACGCGCCGACATCGATATGACCCGGGAAATCATCGATGCGCTGACGCCGCTTGAAATCACCATCCATGACCATCTCATTGCGGGGCGCGGCGGGGTGACAAGCTTCAAGACGGCCGGCCTGATCTGAAGTGATCACTGCACTTCAGCGCAATTGATGGCCGGTTTGCTTGCCTGTTGAAATCGCGGCGTTACTGTCTCGCCAACAACGCGCATGTCAGACGCGTTTCACCCGGGAGGAAAGTCAATGAGCGCCACCAGCGCCGCATCAGGGGCAGGCTACGAGACAGGTTTCGGCTCGAAGGGCTATCGCTCTTTCGTGCTTGGTTCACTGCTTCTTGCCTACATTTTCAACTTCATCGACCGGGTGATCATTTCATACATGTCGACGCCGATCATCGATGAGTTCGACATCGAGTATTGGCAATTTGGCCTGCTGTCTGGGATCGCTTTCGCGACATTCTACACTTTTCTAGGCATCCCGATCGCGCGCCTGGCGGAACGGTTCAGCCGTAAAATTATCATCGGTGTCTCAATCATTTTTTGGAGCCTGATGACCGCGCTTTGCGGGCTGGCCACCAGCTTCCTGATGCTGTTGCTGTTCCGTCTGGGTGTCGGGGTCGGCGAGGCGGGCCTCACGCCTCCTGCGAACTCGCTGCTCGCAGACTATTTCAAGCCAAAGTCAAGAGGCGCCGCAATTGCCATCTACTCCACTGGGGTCACGATAGGCTCGTTCTTTGCGGCCATGTTTGTTGCGCTATTTCTTGGCGCGGTCGGCTGGCGTGAGACTTTTATTGCCGTAGGTTTGGCAGGCATACCCATCGGTCTGCTGATACTCTTCGCCGTCAAGGAACCACCGCGCGGCTATACGGATCCACCAGGAACCGTTCGGCCCACTGTGCCAGGCGTATTGGAAACGGCAAAGGCGCTCGGGTCGAACAAGACCTTCTGGCACGTCACATTGGGCGGCATGGCAGCCTCCTTTGTGGGCTATGGGCTGGTCACATTTTTCATGGAGTTTCTGGTCCGTTCTCAAGGCCTGACAGTTCCGAATGCTGCGCTCTATTTTCTCGCGCCACTCGCGCTGGTCGGCGCTGTGGGCACATGGCTATGCGGGTTCCTTTCGACACGATTTGGCGGGCGGTCTGCCGTTTGGTTGCCAGCCATCGCTTTGCCACTGGCCATGGTATTTCAGATCCTGGGACTGAATGTCGGCAATATCTGGCTCGTGTTCAGCTTCCTCGTCGTGGCCAACCTTTGCCAGTATTTCTATCTCGGCCCGATGTATTCGGTTGCCGCGAGCGTGGTCGACGCCAAAATGCGTGCGACCGCCATCGCCATTTTGCTTTTTGTGGTGAACTTGATTGGATATGGCCTCGGCCCACTTGTGACCGGCGTTCTCATTGATTGGATGATCGGATTTCAGCTGTCCGGCGTGGAAGGGCTGGACCGGGCCATCTGTTTCGGTGGTGAGGCCGAGCTTTCCGCAAGCCAAACCGGAACATGCGAAGCGGCTCGGGGCCAGGGAATCCGGCACGGCATGTCGTTGGTCGTCTTGTTGTTCCTCTGGGGTGCGGCGCACTTCTATTTTGCCATGCGCACCATCGATAACGACCTGGTTAGCAAGTGATGCGATGACACGCCAACCCGAGCTCCACCCCGAACCGAAACTGCTCTGATGGCTGTTTACACCACCGTCAATGATGATGCCCTTGCGGATTTCCTCGCCGAATACGACCTCGGCGAGGCACGGGCATTCAAGGGCATTGCGGAGGGGGTCGAGAACTCCAATTACTATCTGGAAACAACGGGCGGGCGGTTCATTCTCACCCTGTTTGAAAAGCGGGTGAACGCGGCTGATCTGCCCTATTTTGTCGGCTTGAAGCGCCATCTGGCCGCCAAAGGGTTTCCCTGCCCTGAGCCGATTATCGGACGAGATGGCGAGGCCCTGCGCACACTCTGTGACCGTCCTGCCCTGATCGTCAGCTTCCTGGAGGGACTAAGCCCGCGCCGACCCAATCGCGTGCAATGCCGGGAACTGGGTGCCGGACTGGCCCGAATGCACGCCGTCCTGTCCGATTTCGAGTTGGAACGCCCAAATGATCTCGGCCCGGCAGACTGGCCAAAGCTCTGGGCAGGACGCGAAGTCGAAACCGACGCCCTGGCGCCGGGGCTTGCCCATGAGATCCGAGGCGACCTTGCGGCTATCGCAGCTGCAAAGTCGCTTTCCGATGACCTACCCCGTGGCACAATCCATGCCGACCTTTTTCCCGACAATGCATTCTTCCTCGGTGACACATTCACCGGCGTTATCGACTTCTATTTCGCATGCACAGACGCGCTCGTCTACGACATCGCCGTGTGCCTCAACGCCTGGGCATTCGATGATGGAAGCGCACCCGGCCTTCAGTACAATTTTTCACGCGGCGCGGCCCTGCTCGCCGGCTATCAGAGCGTTCGCCCACTGACCGAGGCGGAACGCGCAGCCCTGCCCCTGCTTTGCCGCGGCGCGGCGCTGCGGTTTTTTCTGACACGGCTGGTGGATTGGACCGAAACGCCGGCCGATGCCTTGGTTAAGCCCAAAAATCCCCTCGACTATGCCCAGCGGCTTCGCTTTCATCGCGGGGCAGCAAGCGCTGGCGATTACGGCGCCTGACAACCGGTGGAGCAATCATGGGCGGCCCAGCAGGCGTGGACTATTCCACATTGAGCGATAGCGGCGGCGATGGCCTGGTCATCGGCAAGTCGGTCATCAAGCGCGTTTGGCTTGCATCATTCCTGTCGGCCATTGGCGCGGTTGTCGCGGTGGCGCTGGCCGGCATAGTCATCTTGTTCGCAATCACAGGGATCAGCGCCCTTCTCGGCCAGGACAATTTTGATGGACTGGGACCAGCTACGCAAAACGCACCGATCCGCAGCGGTATGTTCGTGGCGGGTCTGGCATCTGTCCTGAACTGGTATGTGTTTTACATTACCGTTCCCATCGTCACGCTGGTGCTTGGATTTTCACTCGGCCGGTTCCCAAAGCGCAGGATCGTGCGGCCCTTGCCCTATTTTCGGTGGGGCGCGATTTGGGGTGCCGTATTGGTGACCGCGCCCTGCTTGTTTGGTGTGGCCGTGACCGGTGGCTGGGATGAGACCACAGCAACCCAGGTCGCCCGCTATGGCAGCGGCGGTCTGACAGGCATGCTGATCGGGGGAGTTTCCGGCGCCGCGATTGGCGGCCTGTGGCTTGCGATCGTGCGCCCAGCCCGCCAGATCAGGGATGTCGACACGTCGGTCTTCACTTGAAGCGATCTCTGACTCGTCGCACATGCCTCTTATGGCAGACTTGATCGAAATCTGGACAGATGGCGCGTGCTCGGGAAATCCGGGACCGGGCGGTTGGGGCGCGCTTTTGGTGTCCGGGGAACACAAACGCGAATTGTGCGGTGGTGAGCCTGAAACCACCAACAATCGCATGGAAATGATGGCTGCGATTGAAGCCCTGCAGGCCTTGAAAGGTCCATCCAAAGTAAAGCTGCACACCGACAGCACGTATCTGAAAGACGGCCTGACAAAGTGGATCCATGGCTGGAAACGCAATGGCTGGAAAACAGCTGCCAAGAAGCCCGTGAAGAACAAGGACCTGTGGCAAGTTCTCGAAGAATCAGCCGAGCGCCATGACATTGAATGGATCTGGGTGAAAGGCCATGCTGGCGATCCTGGCAACGAGCGCGCCGACGAACTCGCGCGGGCGGGCATTCCGGCCGGATGATGCCGCTACACCGCGTCATCGGTGTACGACACTTTCCACTTGTGAATTTCTCCTGGCCGGACTAAGAGCTTTTGCTCAAGTTCAGCAAAAGGGGCTGCGGCGCTGAAGACGCTCGCCTCTTAATCTTCCGGTTTTAGTCACTGTGGCTTGAAATTGGGAAAAACACACCTATCTTATACTCATATTGAGCATAAGAAACAAGAATGGGAAATGGAGGCGTAGACATGGCGCGATTGATTGATGCTGGACCCGGCTGCCCTACCCCAACACCGCCACGCGCGGTTGAGGGTGAAAGCTATACCGATGAGGTGAAAGCGGCCACTGATTCGCTGTACCCATTGGTGAAGGACTTCATCACGCCGCTGGAATGGCCGGCGATTGCGCCCCTGGTCCACGAGATCAATGCATTAAAGGTGAAGCGCGACGCGGTGATCTTGGCCCACAATTACATGACGCCGGATATTTTCCGTCTGGTCGGCGATTTTCGCGGCGACAGCCTTCAGCTGGCGCGTGAGGCGGCCGAAACCGAAGCAAGCGTTATAGTCCAGGGCGGTGTGCACTTTATGGCCGAAACCTCGAAAATCCTGGCACCGGACAAGACGGTTCTGATCCCGGACATGCGGGCGGGCTGTTCGCTGGCGGCCTCGATTACCGGTGAAGATGTTCGCCTGATCAAAGCGCGATATCCGGATTATCCGGTGGTCACCTACGTCAACACCACGGCCGACGTGAAGGCCGAGTGTCACATCACATGTACCAGCTCAAATGCCGCCCAGGTTGTTGAGCACATCGCCAAGGAATGGAACACCGACACCGTCATTCTGGTGCCGGATCAGTATCTCGCCAAGAATGTGGCAGCCCAAACCGATATCCGGATCATCACCTGGCCGGGTGCGTGCGAAGTACACGAACTGTTCAGCGCCGACGATGTGGACCAGCTGCGCGAAGCCCATCCAGGTGTCGTCATTCTGGCCCACCCGGAATGTCCACCCGACGTACTGCAGGCCGCAGATTTTGCAGGCTCTACGGCGGCACTCGCCAATTATGTTGGCGACAACAAGCCCGCGCGCGTCGTTCTGCTCACCGAATGTTCGATGAGTGACAATGTGGCGGCTGAAAACCCCGGAGTGGACTTCATTCGTCCGTGTAATCTGTGCCCGCACATGAAGCGCATCACGCTGGAGAACATCCGCGATTGCCTGGTGGAAATGCAGTATGCCGTTGAGATTGATGAGCCTGTGCGCATTCAGGCCAAAGCTGCGATCGACGCCATGCTAGACCTACCAAAAATGGCCAAACCGGCACCATTTGAAACCGGGCTGGTGCCGCTTGAGATCGAGGTCATTGAACGCGAAACGGAAGCGGCCTGAATTAAGCCTTGAAACTGCCGGGTGCCCGGTGAATTCTAGGGCTAAGAAACACAGGACGACCGCTCCATGGCCAAAATAGTTTTATCGGCCATTCTTGGCGCGCTTGTCTGGGCCACTGTGGGTGCAGGCCTTGCTGTCGGTGACAGTGATCCGCAAGCTACCGCGTCAGACCCCACCGATGTGCTGGGCGTGTGGGCGTTTCAAACAAAACCCTACCGCGATGGCACCTGCGTCATGACGGGCCGGATGCATCTGTCATCCAATTCCGAGGACGGGATTTATGATTGCGAGCTGACGGCGCTTGAGAAATGTTCTGTGTGGGGGCAGTCTTTGGTGCGCCAGTCCTGCACCGCCCGGCGGTTTGGCAACCAGGTCTCAGTGCGCTCCAACGTGGAAGAAGTGCTGGAGCGAAAATCTGAGATTGAGGGCATGATCTTCAATTATGTGCCCGACAATTTTGCGCTAACGGTTCAAAGCTCCCAGCGTATGTATGGCGCTCTCGTATCGGCTGTCACCGCGCCCGTAGAGTTTCGACGTAGTGACGAGGGCGTATCGTGATCTTTCGCGCGTGCCTCATGATTCTGGGCTTGGCCGTCAGCTTGCCGTTCTCCGCAAATGGCGAGGCAGAGCCCACAGGTGACCCACTGGCCATGATTTCAGGTCACTGGGCGTTCCAGAGCGAAACCTATGATGGCTGCAACTTCGGCGGCACGGCCTATTTCGCGCCCGACGAACACGAAGGCGAGCTTCGCTGCGAGTTGACAGCGCGCCAAACCTGCATCGCCTATGAGTGGGTTGTTCGCCAAAGCTGCACCGCACGCTTGTCTGACAACCGACTGGTCGTGGAGTCAGAAATCGAAGAGTTTCTGGTGGGCGAGCCATCCCCCTCATATTGGCCCGACAATTTCATTCTGAAGATCCGCTCGAGCGAACGTATGACGGGCGTGCTGGTGTCCCACGGTAGTCATCCCACCGAGTTTGTGCGACAAACTCCGGGCGTGTCATGATGCGTTCGATGTTTATCCTGATCCTAGCCGCTCTCGGCGCTCCAGCAGCGCTGGCTGAAGATGATCCGTCCGGCATTTGGGAATTTCGCACTGAAATTGCCGACAAGGGTTGCGCCATAAGCGGCGTGATGACGATTGACCCGCTTGTGCCCGGCGAAAGTGTCCGCAACTGCCAGTTCGTGAGCGCGGAAACCTGCGGCCCGGATGACCCTGAGCCGACCTCCATGGAACAATCCTGCCGCATCATCCAGCAGGGCGAATTTTACCTGATCCGGTCCAAGGTGAACCAGTCACGCACGCCCGGACGCGGCATTGAGTACTATATGGCGGACAATTTCACCATTCGCTCCACCAGCGCCTCCACCATGGATGGCACCTGGTATGATGAGATGTTTGCGGACCACGTAAAGTTCTGGCGCAGCCGGGGTGGTGCTTCGTCTTGAGGTCTCCTTTGCAATCGGGATCGACGGATCAGGCCGATGTCCTGATCGTGGGCGCAGGGCTTGCCGGGCTGTTCCTGGCGCTGAAACTGGCCCCGCGCCGCTGTATCGTCATGTCGCCGGCCCCGCTCGGAAAGGCCGCCTCTTCGGCATGGGCGCAGGGCGGGTTGGCCGCGGCGCTGCATCCCTCAGACAGCCCGCAACAACACGCCGCCGACACGATTGCGGCAGGCGCAGGCCTGGTCGACCCCGTGGTTGCCCGTCTCATCGCTGAGGATGGCTCGGCCCGCGTGCGCGACCTGATCGAACTCGGCGTACCGTTTGATCGCACGCCCGATGGCGCCCTCGCCCTGTCTCTCGAAGCGGCGCATTCCCACCCCAGAGTGGCACGCGTGGCCGGGGATCTGGCCGGGCGCGCCATCATGAACGCGCTGGTCGGCGCCGTAGAGGCGTCTGAAACCATCACGGTGGTCGAGGGCCAGCGAGCCGTTGCGCTACTGCAGTCTGGCAGCGGCGCAGTTACGGGCGTTTTGGCAGAGGACTCTAATGGGCGAACCGAGCGCATTACAGTGCGTGAGACCGTGCTTTGCACCGGCGGTTCGGGTGGGTTGTTCGATGTCACAACCAACCCTAAAAGCGCCCAGGGCGACGCGCTGGCCATGGCCGCGCGATGTGGTGCGCTGATCGCGGATGCCGAGTTCGTCCAGTTCCACCCAACGGCCATGGATGTCGGGCTCGACCCGGCACCGCTGGCAACTGAAGCCCTTCGCGGCGAAGGCGCGATCCTCGTGAACACATCGGGCGAGAGGTTCATGGACCGATACCACGCCGATGGCGAGCTCGCCCCGCGCGATGAAGTAGCGCGCGCCATCCACCGCGAGCGCCTTGAAGGACGCGGTGCGTTTCTGGATACCCGCAAAGCGGTTGGTGACGCCTTTCCCGAACATTTCCCAACCGTCTTCAAGGCGTGCGAGGCAGCCGGGATCGACCCGCGCCAGGACCTGATCCCGATTTCACCTGCCGCCCATTATCACATGGGCGGCGTGGTCAGTGACCTTTGGGGCAGGTCCACACTGGACGGATTGTCGGTGTGTGGCGAGTGCGCCTCGACAGGTGTCCACGGCGCCAACAGGCTCGCCTCCAACTCCCTGCTTGAGGCCGTTGTATTCGCTGCGAGGATTGCAGAACGGATCGATGGCAGCGCGCTTCCAGAGCTGGACAAGACCGGCAAGGCAAGCGCGCCGCCCAACCTTCCGAACGACGCCATGGCAGAGCTACGGGTCGCGATGCAGACCCATTGCGGTGTCGAGCGAAACAAGGCCGGCTTGGACCGACTGGGCCATACGCTTGAAAAGCTTGCCACCTCTGGTTGGAGCAACGCGCTGAAAGCTGCGCATCTTATCTGGTCCAGCGCCAGCGCGCGTAAAGAAAGCCGCGGCGGTCACTACAGAAGCGATTTTCCTGACATGGACACCGCCGGCGAACGCTCATTCAACCAGGTTCAGATCCGCCAATTGGAACCGCAGTCATGACTCCTATTCCACCACCGCTGTCGCCGATCATCCTCGATCCCATCGTGCGCCTTGCACTGGCTGAAGACCTTGGCCGTGCCGGCGATTTGACGAGCGACGCCACCCTGACCGGCGGCCATCGCATCAATGCTGCAATACAAGCGCGGAACACGGGGCGGATTGCCGGCCTGGATGCGGCGGCCCACGCACTGCATCTGGTCGACCCGTCCGCTAGGATGGACATCAAATCCCCAGACGGAACGGCGGTTTCGGCCGGCGACACCGTAGCCATACTTTCGGGTGAAGCACGAACCCTTTTGACCGCGGAGCGCACGATGTTGAATTTCATCGGGCGCCTTTCGGGCATTGCAACGCTCACGGCAACCTATGTCGCGGCGATCGAGCATACCTCGGCGAACGTTGTCTGCACGCGCAAGACAACGCCAGGCCATCGGGCACTGGAAAAGCGCGCCGTGCGCTGCGGCGGCGGCACCTCTCACCGCTACGGTCTCGATGATGCGATTCTCATCAAGGACAACCACATCGCCGCCTGCGGATCGGTGGGCGAAGCCATTCGCCGGGCCAAGGCCTATGCGGGTCATTTGCGAATGATTGAGGTGGAAGTCGACACGCTGATCCAACTCAAGGACGTCCTGACAGAAACACCCCATGCCGTCCTTCTGGACAATATGACACCCGACATGTTGATCGAGGCCGTCGCGATGATCGACGGCACGTGCGTGGCCGAGGCATCGGGCGGGATTACGCTGGAGACAATCGCAGATGTAGCAGAAACCGGTGTCGATTTCATATCCGTTGGCGCGCTGACCCATTCAGCGCCCAATTTCGACGTCGGGCTGGACATGGATTAGGATGGCAATCCCATGACCCAGGCCAAAGGTCGAAAGTCCATTCTAGTCACCGGGGCCGCATCCGGCATCGGCGCCGAAACCGCGCGGCTGTTTGTAAAGCGCGGCTGGTTCGTGGGTGCGTTCGATATTGACGAGCCTGGCCTGTCGGACCTTGCCGACGTGTTGGGCAGCGACAATTGCATAACGGGCCGACTGGATGTGCGGGACCGTGAAGACTGGGCCCGGTCTGTCGAAGCGTTTCTGGCCTCAACCGATGGTCGCCTGCATGTGCTCTTCAACAATGCGGGAATCGCGCGCACCAACTGGTTTGAAGACATTGCGCCGCAAGATCATGACGCCATCATCGACGTGAACCTCAAAGGCGTGATCCACGGCATCGAAGCGTGCCTTCCGGCGCTCAAAAACACACAAGGCGCGCGCATTGTGAACACCGCTTCGGTCACGGCGATTGCAGCGATGCCGCGCCTTGCAGTTTATGCCGCTACGAAACACGCGGTGCACGGGCTAACGGACGCGCTGGATCTGGAATTCTCCAGCCTTGGCATTCGAGTGTTGAGCCTGATGCCGTGGTTCATTGATACCAATATTCTTAACGATGCCAGCAATGATGGCAGCAATCGTCCAGGCAAAACCCAGCTGACCGAAGCCGGCGTGGACGTCTATCCCGCCTCGCTCGCCGCTGAAACTGTCTGGCAGGCCGTTCATGGCAAGAAAACCCACTATATGGTTGGCAAAGCCGCCGAGCAGGCCCGGTTTTTCAGCCGGTTCTTCCCCGGCATCGTACGAAAACGGATGGCGAGTTCCATGCCACCCCGAGAGGATTAGGGCGCATTAGCCCACATCCTTGACCCGGGCGATCGCTAAACCATCATGGCCCTTCATACCCACCTGTTGAAGCACGATCGCTTCCAATTTCGGGTGTTCCGCCAGTGCCTGGTTGAACGCAGCAGCGCCGATCGCCTGCGGATTTAGATCTTCTGGCGCAATCACTTCGCCGCGGCGTACCACATTGTCAGCAACGATCAGGCCACCGGGCCGCGTAAGTCGGACAGCCTGGCTCAGATACGC
>JBCCAA010000090.1:0-7181 GCA_039815055.1 Pseudomonadota bacterium
AATTCGCGTGCCCGTCGCACCCACAGGATGGCCGAGCGAAATCCCCGAGCCATGCACATTGATCCGGTCGAAATCACCGTCTTTCAGACCCATTTCCTGCGTGCAGGCCAAAACTTGTGCGGAAAAGGCTTCATTGAGCTCGATAAGATCGATGTCAGCCAAGGTAAGGTCCGCCTGCGCGAGCGCCTTCTCACTCGACGGGACAGGCCCGATCCCCATGGTCTTGGGCGGCACACCTGCGAGCGCCCAACTCACCATGCGGCCCATGGGCTTAAGGCCATATTTGTCAGCGGCCTCACGCGTTGCGATGATACACGCCGCCGCACCATCATTCTGACCCGACGCATTGCCCGCCGTCACGGTCGCATCCGGGTCGCTTTGGCTCATGATGGCCCGCAGCGTCGAGAGTTTGTCCACCGTTGTTCCGGGGCGCGGATGCTCATCCGTGTCGACGATCGTATCGGCTTTGCGTCCCTTCACAGTGATCGGCACAATCTCTTGCGCAAACACGCCGCTTTCCATCGCCGCTGCCGCCCGGGCTTGTGAGCGCGCAGCCAATTCATCCTGCGCGTCTCGCGAGATTTTATAGTCTTTGCGCAGGTTCTCAGCCGTCTCAATCATGCCACCTGGAACCGGATAATTCACGCCGCCCGCGGTTACGCGGCCGCGTGTAAGCCCGTCTTCTAATCTGATATTTGGCCCTTTGACGCCCCAACGAATTTCCGTCGAATAGTGTGGAGCACGACTCATCGATTCAGCCCCGCCCGCGATCACAATATCGGCCCCGCCGGTCGCCACCGTCATCGCACCATAAATAACCGCCTGAAGCCCAGACCCGCATCTTCGATCAAGCTGGATGCCACCCGCTGTAACGGGCAATCCAGCGTCCAGGGCCACGACGCGCCCGATCGCTGGCGCATCCATGGTCGGATAACAGTTGGCGAAGATAACGTCGCCCACGGCCTCGCCTGGAAGCTGTGTCCGGTCCAGCAGCGTCGTGACCAGTTGCGTCGCAAGCTCATGCACGGGCAGGTTTTTGAAAGCCCCTCCAAAGCCGCCGACGGGCGTCCGCAAAGGTTCACAGATCACCACGTTTTCAAAAACGGACATGTCTGGATTCTCCTATGGAATGATGGATTGAGGCGTTGTTCTAAGCTTCGGGCCTCTGGGTCCTGCGCTTAACTTGACGGCGGGATGTTCATGCCAGTTTGGACTGCTGGTCGCGCCGCCACGCGTTCGTGCCATGCCGCGACATTGGCGAAGGATTCACCGCTGCCAGCCTGGATCGGCCCAAGGGCCAAGATTGACCAGGGATAGATCGCCATGTCCGCAATCGAGTAATCGCCAGCCACATAGTCTTTATCCGCAAGTTGCTGATCCAGGACTTTGTAGAGCCGGACTGACTCCTCGAAGAAGCGTTGAATGGCGAGCGGCATTTTTTCGTCTGTACGGTTCATAAAGTGGTTGAGCTGGCCGAGCATGGGACCGAACCCGCCCACTTGCCAGTTGAGCCATTCCAGCACTTTCGCGCGACCGGCTGTATCTTTCGGCAGAAATTGTCCCGTCTTTTCGGCCAGGTGGATCAGGATGGCCCCCGACTCAAAGACGCTCACATCATCCTCTCGATCATAAATAGCCGGGATTTTATTGTTGGGACTCATTGCCAGAAACTCAGGCGAGAACTGCTCATCTTTTCCGATATTGATCGGGTGTACAGTGTAAGCGACGCCCATCTCTTCGAGCGCGATCGAAATCTTCCGCCCGTTCGGAGTGGTCCAAGTGTGTAGATCGATCATAGGTATCTCCCATCGCCTGTCGCGCGTGACTTTGCACGCTGGTTTTCCAACTGTCATAGGGTGTGTGCCAGCGACCGCAACGCGGACGTCGCGCGAGGGCGTCGGCGCGTTTGAATTCGCGTCGCCTTTATTTGCCCATCTCAGCGATTGCTTGCGCGACTGCAACGGTGCGCTCAGCTTCTTCCAGATGCAACAGCTCAGTCATCTTGCCGTTCACTTTCAGGACGCCTTTGCCTGCATTGGCCGGGTCTGCGAACGCCTCGATCACCGCTTGAGCTTGCTCTACATCGGCCGCAGCCGGCGCAAAGACCTGATTGGCCGTTTCAAGCTGGGAGGGATGGATCAGGGTTTTACCATCGAAGCCCAAGAGCCGCCCTTGCTCGCTTTCGGCCCGCAAGCCCGCTTCGTCACCAATGCCGTTAAAGACGCCATCTATCGCGAGCAGATCATAAGCTCTTGCCGCCGCAACAGAGAGACCCAGCGAGGTTTGGAACGCCGTGCGGACAGGGGGATCGTTTACCGCACGCAGCTCTTTGGCGAGATCATTGGTGCCCATGACAAACGCTGTCAGACGCGTGCGACCCACCGCTTCGGCAATATCTTGGATATTGAGAATGGCTTTGGGCATCTCGATCATCACCCAAAGGCCCATTGAGTCGGGTGCGCCAGAGCGGCTCATGGCATCATTCAAGCGATCAATATCGCCGCCATCAATCACTTTCGGGGCAAGGATCGCGTCGGGTCCGGCCTCGACCGCAGCTTTTAAATCTTCCAGACCCCATTCGGTATCGAGCCCATTGATCCGGATCACCACTTCGCGCGCGCCATAGCCGCCCGCTGTGACCGCGGCGCAGACCGTCTCTCGGGCCTCTAGCTTCGCCTCTGGTGCAACCGCGTCCTCAAGATCGAAAATCACGACATCTGCGGGCAGAGATTTCGCCTTTTCCAGAGCCCGAGGATTGGCGCCCGGCATGTAAAGGCAGGATCGGCGGGGGCGATGAGCGGGTCCAGACATGGCGACTCCTTGACGGATAAGAAAGTTCGCGACACGAGTGCCTCTTCGCGCGCCCGAAATCAACACTCGCCCGGGGTCAATCATGGATGCGATCACCCTCAGAGCCGCCGAGCGAAGCGACTATGACACACTCGGCGAGCTGATGTTCGACGCGATCCATAACGGACCGACACAGTATACCGAGGCGCAATCCAAGGCCTGGGCGCCTCAGCCGCGACACGGATCGGCTTGGGCGGAACGGCTGAGCGGAAAAACGGTGATCCTTGCGGAACGCGGCGATCTAGCCCTCGGCTTCATGTCCATCGAACCCGGCGGCTATATCGATTTTGCCTACATCCGACCCAGCGCCCAGGGCTCAGGCCTCTTCCGAAAACTGTTTGAGGACGTGCTGGCTCGAGCTCGGGCGGCAGGAGAAACCGAGCTCTCGACCCATGCGAGCCTTATGGCCCAACCTGCTTTTGCGGCGCTGGGCTTCGACTTGGACCAGCATGAAACTGTTGAAGTGAATGGCGAACATCTCGACCGTGCACGCATGACGAAAACGCTCTAAAGAGGCCCGATGACTGACGACCCAATCTCTGGTTATACCGCCCCCGGTTTCGAACTCGTGCGGGAGGCATTCGAAGCGAATTTTGCAGAAGATAAAGAGCTTGGCGCAGGGTTCGCCGCCTATCTCGATGGCGATTTAGTCGTCGATCTGCGCGGCGGCTTTGCTGATCGCCAGAAAACCCGCGCGTGGCATGATCATACCGTCGTCCCGGTCTATTCGACGACCAAGCCTATTGCAGCGCTGACGCTCGCTCATGTGATCGATGCCATCCCAGCGGGTTATGAGACCCCCGTTGCCGATCTCTGGCCTGAGTTTGCCGCAAACGGAAAAGCGGACATCACGATCGCGCAGCTGGTTTCGCATCAAGCGGGCCTGCCGGGTTTCGTTGAGGCGATTGATCCCGCGCTGTGGCTCGATCCAGAGGGCTGCGCCGCCGCACTCGCGCCGCTCGCCCCGCTTTGGACACCAGGCACGGCACACGGCTATCACCCGCTGACCTGGGGCTATCTGATCGGTGAAATTGTTCGGCGCATCGATGGCCGCTCGCTCGGCACCGTGTTGCGCGAAGACCTAACTGGCCCCGCCGAAATCGATTTCCAGATTGGCACGCCCGCCTCCGATCACGATCGCGTTGCGGAGATCATGCGCCCGCGCGCGCTGCCAGATTTGGGTGAGATCAATGAGGCCACGCGCGCTGCTTTTCTCACCAAATGGTCAGCGCCGGATCGAGGTGGAGCGCTGTGGCGTGAGATCGAAATTCCATCTGCCAACGGTATCGGGACAGCGACCGCGGTTGCGCAACTCTATGGCATTTACGCGCATAATGGCCTGCTGAATGGCACGCGCATGATTTCAGACGCCGCCTTTGACGCTCTCATTCAAAGCCGGGTCAAAGGCCAGGACTTGGTCTTGCCTTACATTACTGAGTTTGCGTCCGGTGTGATGCGCAACAATATCTGTCTGTATGGACCAAACCCAGACACGCTGTGTCATTCCGGATGGGGTGGATCCTTGGCGCTCGGCGATCCTGACCGTCATTTGAGCGCAGCCTATGTGATGAACCGTCAATCCAACAGCCTGCAAGCGGATGCGCGCGCAACGCGCCTGATCCAGGCTCTGTATGGGTGTCTTTAGGCGGTGTTTCGGATTGAGACTCGCCTGATGCGAGAAACTGGCACGCGGATTGCTGAGTTGAGGGGGAGTTTGGAAGCTCTCCAATCTCTCCATCTATGCTTATCTTGAACCCGGCGTCTCAGCCGGGTTTTTCTTTACCGAACAGATTCAGCTGCCCGCGCCAGTCGCCGCGCTTTTGCCTCGCCCATCAGACTGTCGACCGTGAACACGACAAGCGCGGTCCAGATGAACCCAAAGGCAATCGCATGGGTCAGACCAAACGGTTCTTTGAAAATGTAGACGGAGATCAGGAATTGTAGCGTCGGCCCAAGATACTGCATCATGCCCATGGTGGAGAGGCGCAGACGCTTGGCGGCGATCGCGAAGAGAATAAGCGGGGTCGCCGTGATTGGGCCTGCTGCGAGCAGAAGCGGAATATCCCATCCGCCATCACCGATGAGACGTCCCTCGGGCTGACCCACGAACCATCCGAGCCATATCATCGCGAGGGGGGCGAGAAGCGCCGCCTCAACGACAAAGCCCGCTCGGCTGTCGACCTGCACTTGTTTGCGAATGACAGAGTAAAGCGCAAAGGTGATACACAGCACCAGAGCCACCCAGGGAAGATAACCCAAAGCACTGGTCATGACCGCCACGCCAACGGTCGCGATACCGACCGACGCCCATTGCGCCGGACGCAGCCGTTCCGAAAAGAAGACCGCGCCAATCAGAACGTTGATCAGCGGGTTGATATAGTAGCCAAGGCTCGCCTCCATCACCCGCTCCTGGCTGACCGCCCAGATATAGATCAACCAGTTCACGCCAATCAGCAGCGCTGAAAGACAGAGCCAAAGCACATATTTTCGGGTCAGCGCGGCGCGCAGTTGCTGCCAGTTGCGGGCAATGAGGATCAGGACCAAACCCGTCGGAACACTCCAGATTATGCGATGTGCGAGCATCTCCTCGGGACGGATATGATCAAGCGCCCGAAAGTAGAGCGGTAAGCCGCCCCAGATGGTGTAACATCCAAGACAACAAACAAATCCAAGGCGGAGCGCTGGTGACATGCCCGCCCGGTAGCGCCGATTGCGTTCAAGCGCCACCCGAAACTTGCAAAGGTGGATTGCGCGCTACGCCTCCGCGGCCTCGCGGGCATCATGCTCGTGATAAAGCTGGACTTCGGTGGCGCGATGGATGAGCCCGGCTCAGTCTAAGCGCGTGACCACAATATCCTTGTAATACACTTTGCTGTCGGGATCGTGAGCTTGCAGACCAAATGTCCCGCTCGACAGACGCCGCGTGGCACCGGGCCAGTCTTCAGGCTGTTTCCATCGAACTAAGAGCTCGCCGTTTACGCGCGTGGTGACCGTCCCGTCTTCGACCCTGATGACATAGTCAAACCATTCGTCATCGCCGTGCGGGGCCGCAGCTCGGGTGACATAAGCATTGGAATCAAAACCGAGCGCGGGCACCTCTTCAGCATCCTCGTAAACGCGCAGATCGGCGATGGCGTAGACACTGCCGGTCTTACGATAATCGTATTGCGTTGCATTGACTTGTGCTTCCAGTCCAACAGCCGGCCAATCCTCAGCTTGATAGGCCGTATGAAAATAGACGCCTGAATTCGCACCGGGCTTGGTTTTGACTTTCAGGCTCAGCTCGAAATCAGAAAAGTCGGTGCCGTGTTCGCCATCATAGAACAGATGGGCGCGTGGCCCCTCAGCGACAATTGCCCCGTCTTCGACGCGAAAGCTGTCCGGGTTTTCAGCGGTGACCCGCCAGCCATCCAGAGACTCGCCATCGAACAGCACCAAGGGATCTTCTGCCTCGGCGATGACAGTGGGTGTGGCGCAGGCGCTCAAGACAAGACAGACACCGAGCGCTGAGATCTTAAACTGGTCCATGTGATCGTTTCCTGAGTTACAGGCGCATTGGGCGTTGCAGGCCCAGAATTGCCAATTGTGCGTCCAAATGTTCGAGGGCCTCTGGCGTCGGTCCAGCATAATCGCCAATGGCGGGGCGATTGCCGCGATAGCCAAGCCACGCGCTGCCTGGCTCAGACGCAAAGTAAGCCGACACAGACACGTTGCGGAACGTATCAAACGCAGCGGCATGTGCCTGCACATCTTCTGTGACCTGGGATTTCCACGCGATGCGATCGAGAATTTTGGAACGTTGCGCGCTGGACGCCGCTGCGAACGATGCAGCGCCCGCCGTCCGAGCTTCACCTTCGAGCCATTCAAACATCGCGAACAGGCGCGTGCGATCATCCTGCGTCTGCTCATAGGGCGAAGACACCCACTCATCAATGAAATCGGGCGTCCCCAGATCCCGCCCCGAAGGGACATCATCGATCGCAGGCAACAGCATATCGGTGAGCGCTGCGGCGAGCTGAAGCTGCGCCGGCGTCATAGTTCGCTGCCACGTGACTTGCGGCTCCATCAAGTCGGGATCGGCCCCATAAGGCTGTCCCGAGATCGGCAAGGGATCACCGAGCAAAAGTGTCGGCGTCGATTGTCGATCCGGCGCTCCGCAAGCGGCCAGTATTGGCGTGACGCCAATGCCGGCGAGCAGCCATTTCAGCGTTGTTCGACGATCTGCTATCGGCAAGTAAGGCGCACTCATATGGCTCCTCGCTTCATTTCATTGACCAGATGATCCGCCCCGCGCATGGCCAAAGTGAGAATGGTCAGAGTTGGGTTCTTGT